>NZ_JBSGDD010000077.1:0-36481 GCF_053602195.1 Kitasatospora sp. NPDC004531
ACTCGGGTACGACGAAGGAGCCCCGGACCGCGGTCCGGGGCTCCTCGGGGCTCGCGCGACGCCGGCCCGGGGCCGGCGGGGCGTCAGGCCGTGGTCTTCGGCGTTTCGGTGGCCTTGGTGACGACCGTCGGCTCGACGGCCTGGCGGGGCTGCTCGGCAGCCTGCGAGGCGGCGGTGCCGTTCTTCGCCTCGGCGGGGGCGTCGTCCTCGCGCAGGGCCTTGGTCTCGGCCTTCAGGATGCGCATCGACTTGCCGAGGCCGCGGGCCATCTCGGGCAGCTTCTTCGAGCCGAACAGCAGGACCAGCACCACCACCATGATGGCGATGTGCCAGGGCTCAAGACCGTTACGGAACATCCCTGACCACCGGTCCTTTCGTGGAAGTTCTCGCTGTGACGTCTGGGCCGGGCGGAAAGCCCGACTCGGCCAGTATGCCTGGCCTCATCGGCGAACGTATACACCCGTCGGCAAACAGCGGCCGAAATGCAGGTGATCCGAGTCATGTGGTCTGAACCACCTGGGAGTTCTTCGGGGCGGGCTGCCCGGCGGGGCGCAGGTGGCGCATCAGCAGGTGGGCGGCGAGGGCGGCGCCCAGCATCACCACGACCCCGACGACCGCGGCGAGGTGCAGGCCGGAGGTGAAGGCGTCGCGGGCGGCGGCGAGAAGTCGCTCGGCGGCGTCGGCGGGCAGCTGGGCGGCGGTGGTGACGGCCCCGCCGAGGGTGTCGCGGGCGGCCTCGGGGGCGGCGGCGTCCATCTCGGAGCGGTAGACCGCGGCGCCGGCCGCGCCGAGCACCGCGATGCCGAGCGAGCTGCCGAGTTCCTGGGCGGTCTCGGAGGTGGCTCCGGCGGCGCCGGCCCGTTCGGCGGGGGCGGCGGAGAGCACCATCTCGCCGGTGATGCCGACGGTGCCGACCGCGCCGGCCGAGATGATCCCGGCGGCGGTGAGCGGCAGCACCAGCGACGAGTCGGGGACCACGAAGGCCATCGCGGCGAACCCGGCGGCGGAGGCCAGGAAGCCGCCGGTGAGCAGGACCGCGGGCCGCACCCGCCCGGCCAGCGCGCCGAACCCGCCGACCGCCGCGCCGACGCCGACGCTCGGCAGCAGCGCCCACAGCGAGGCGGCGAGCGGCCCGTAGCCCTTGACCAGTTGCAGGTACTGGGAGGTGAAGAGGCAGAAGCCCATCATGGCGAACATCGCGATGGTGTTGACGGTGATCGCCCCGCTGTAGGTGCGGATCCGGAACAGCGACAGGTCGATCAGCGGGTGCGCGGCGGTGCGCAGCCGCACGGCGAGGCAGGCGCCGGCCAGCAGCCCGGCGGCGAGGACCAGCGCGGGGCGCGGCGTCCAGCCGTCCACCGCCAGGGTCTTGACGCCGTAGACGACCGGCAGCACGGTGGCGACCGACAGCGCGGCGCCGGCCAGGTCGAAGCGGCCCTGCTGCGGGGCGCGGTACTCGGGGAGCAGGAACGGCGCGGCGACCAGCGTCAGCACCATCGCGGGGACGGCGACCAGGAAGGCCGAGCCCCACCAGAAGTGCTCCAACAGCAGTCCGCCGACCACCGGCCCGAGGGTGGCGCCGGCCATCATGACGCCGCTCCAGGCGCCGATCGCGGCCTGCCGCTGCCTGGGGTCGGGGAACATGTTGCGCACCAGGGCCAGGGTGGAGGGCCCGAAGACCGCGCCGGTGACGCCCAGCAGGGCCCGGGCGGCGATCAGCTGGTTCGCGCCGTCCGCCCACGCGGCCGCCAGCGAGACCGCGGCGAACGCGGCGGTGCCGCCGATCAGCAGCCGGCGCCGGCCGATCCGGTCGCCCAGGACGCCCATCGGGATCAGCAGCCCGGCCAGCAGGAACGAGTACATGTCCATGATCCACAGCTGCTGGGTGCCGCTGGGCCGCAGGTCGGTGGCGATGAACGGGACGGCGAAGAACAGCACGCCCATGTCCATGGCGAGGACGAGGGTCGGCAGCAGGAGGAGGGCGAGGCCCAGCCATTCGCGTCGGCCGGCGCGGCCGTGGTCGGTGGTCATGGCGAGGACTGTACGGACGTCTTGCACGGCTGTCTAGTACAAGCGTCTCAATCAAACGTTCCAGACGGGCGAGCAAGACAACCGTCTTGGACGGCGCTAGCATCGGCGCATGGGAAATCGCGAGGACCTGCTGGCCAGCGCCAAGCACTGCCTGTACGAGAAGGGCTACGGGCGCACCACCGCCCGGGACATCGCCGGCGGGGCCGGCGTCAGCCTGGCCGCGATCGGCTACCACTACGGCTCCAAGGACGCCCTGCTGGTCCAGGCGCTGGTGGAGGCGATGGGGGAGTGGGGCAACGCGGTCGGCTCCGCGCTGGCCGGCGCGGCGGACATCACCGACCCGAGGGAGCGCTTCGTCCGCTCCTGGGACGCCATGCGGGACAGCTTCGCCACCCACCGGGGGCTGTGGACGGTGCAGTTCGAGATCCTCGGGCAGCTGGAGAGCCTGCCGCAGCTGCGCGAGCAGCTGGGGCAGGCGCAGAAGCTGGGCCGGCTCGGCCTGGCCGCGCTGTTCCAGGGCAAGGCCGAGCACGAGGACACCCCGGACGAGCTCGCCAAGGGCGTCTTCTACCAGTCGCTGCTGCTCGGCCAGGCCGCGCACTGGCTGATCGACCCGGACGGGGTGCCCGGCGGCGAGGACTACCTGCGGGCGATGGCGCTGGTGAGCGGCGACGTGCTGGGCGCGCCCGCGCCCTGAGCGCCGCCCGGGTCGGCGAGGGTGCTGGTCACGCGGTGACGGCGGTGAGCAGCACCACCGCGTCGGTGTGGGCGAGCAGCCCGTGCCGCTCCTGCGGGACGGAGTGCAGCTCGCCCGCCGTGGCGTCCTGCTGCCGGCCGGCCACCGTCAGCGCGACCCGGCCGCG
Organism: Kitasatospora sp. NPDC004531; assembly: GCF_053602195.1. Classification (NCBI taxonomy): domain Bacteria; kingdom Bacillati; phylum Actinomycetota; class Actinomycetes; order Kitasatosporales; family Streptomycetaceae; genus Kitasatospora; species Kitasatospora sp. NPDC004531. The sequence goes on from NZ_JBSGDD010000077.1 coordinate 2,895, forward strand.
CAGCACCTGGAGGCTGGCGGCGACCGGGGCGTTGTGCTCGTCCAGCACCGCGCCGGCGCGCAGCGCGATCACGGTCTGCCGCAGCACGCCGTCGTGCAGCAGCAGGTGGGCGCTGCGGCCGTGCGGGCTGGCGGCGGCCTTGGCGGCGTGTTCCTCCGCCAGCGCGTTCAGGTCGATCCGGGCCGGCTGCTCGGTCATCGCGTCCTCCTCCGTCGGTCCCCGGGGCCGACCCTAGGCAGGGTCGGCGGGCGCCGCGCGCTGGGCCACGCGCAGGGGGCAACGCGGGCCCGGTTCGGGGTGCGGGGCCCGGCGGGCGGCCCGATGGTGGTGCCATGGCGACCAATCACACACTCATCGGCGGCTTCCAGGTGAACCGCGGCATGCTCACCGTCGGCGCGGCCCTCACGGGCATCGGCGCCCTGGTCGGACTGACCGGCACGGCCCTGGTCTGCGTCGCCCTGGCGAACGCGGGCCGGGGCTGGATCCGGCAGTTGGAGACCCATCCGGCCGCGCTCGCGCAGCGCACCGTGCACCAGGCGAAGGCGGCCTCGGCGGCCGGGCTGGAGGCGTGGCGGGCGAGCGCGAACTGACCGCGGACACGGCGGAGGCGGGCGCCCCGGAAAGGGCGCCCGCCTGGCGAACAGCGTTACAGGCCGAGCGACTTGGCGATGATGGTGCGCATGACCTCGCTGGTGCCGCCGTAGATCCGGAACACCCGGTTGTCGGTGTAGAGGCGGGCGATCGGGTACTCCAGGATGTAGCCGTAACCGCCGTGCAGCTGGAGGCACTTGTCGATCACCTCGGAGGCCGACTCGGTGCAGAACAGCTTGGCCGCGGCGGCGTCCGCCACCGTCAACTCGCCGTTCTGGTACAGCTCCAGCGCCTGGTCGACCATGGCCTGCTGGGCGAGCACCTGGGCCTGGCAGTCGGCCAGCGAGAACTTGGTGTTCTGGAACTCGGCGACGGCCTTGCCGAACACCTTGCGCTCCTTGACGTACTGCACCGCGAACCGCACGGCGGCGGCCGCCGAGGCGTACGCGCCGACGGCGATCGCCAGGCGCTCCTGCACCAGGTTGTGGGTCAGGTAGGAGAACGCCTTGCCCTCCTCGCCGAGCAGGTTCTCCACCGGGACGCGCACGTCGGTGAAGGACAGCTCGGCGGTGTCGGAGGTGCGCAGGCCGATCTTCTGCAGCTTGCGGCCGACGGCGTAGCCCTCGGAGGAGGTGTCCACGCACAGGATGGACAGGCCGGCCCGGCGGTCCGCCGGGTCGTAGGGGGCGGTGCGGCAGACCACCAGGACCAGGTCGGCGAGCACGCCGCCGGTGATGAAGGTCTTGGCGCCGTTGAGCACGTAGTGGGTGCCGTCGGCGGACAGCTTCGCGGTGGTGGCGATGCCGGCCAGGTCGGAGCCCGCGCCCGGCTCGGTCATCGCGATCGCGGTCATGATCTCGCCGGTGACGAAGCCCGGCAGCCAGCGCCGCTTCTGCTCCTCGGTGGCGTACTCCATCAGGTAGGGCAGCACCAGGCCGGTGTGCACGCCGGAGGAGCCGAAGGTGACGCCCGCGCGGGCGGTCTCCTCGTAGATCACCGCCTGGTACTTGAAGCCGGTCTCGCCGGCGCCGCCGTACTCCTCCGGGACCTCGATGCCGAAGACGCCGAGCTCGCCCAGCTTGCGGTAGAAGTCCCGGGGCGGGTGGCCGGCCTCCTCCCAGCTCTCGTAGACCGGGACGACCTCGTTGGCGACGAAGTCCCGGATGGTCTCCCGGAAGGCCTCGTGGTCCTCGTTGTACACGGTGCGGCGCACGGTGCGCTCCCTTCGGCGGCGGTTGATCGGATCAAGTTTCCCGCCAGTAGCTTGTGCTGTCCAGGGTGGCCGCCGACCCGTTCGGCGGCCATCGGCCGAGGTCAGCCGCGCGGGGGCGGCGCGCCCCGCCGGGTGGGGCGGGGGTGCCCGACCGGATGTCGGCCGGGTCTGCTGGGATGGCTCCCGGGGGCACGGGCGCCTCGGCCGACTGCGACGGGAGCCGCATGGACAACGGGAACACGGCGAAGCTGGCGGTGCTGATCGACGCCGACAACGCGCAGGCGTCGATCGTCGAGCACCTGCTGGCGGAGGTCGCCAAGTACGGGACGGCGCACGTCAAGCGGGCCTACGGCGACTGGACCGGCCCGGCGCTGAAGGGCTGGAAGGCGCAGCTGCTGGCGCACTCGATCCAGCCGATGCAGCAGTTCGCGTACACCACCGGCAAGAACGCCACCGACGCGGCGATGGTGATCGACGCGATGGACCTGCTCTACACCGGCCGGTTCGACGGCTTCTGCCTGGTCTCCAGCGACAGCGACTTCACCAGGCTGGCCTCCCGGATCCGCGAGTCGGGGCTGACGGTGTACGGCTTCGGCGAGCGCAAGACGCCGTCGGCGTTCGTCGCGGCCTGCGACAAGTTCATCCACACCGAGAACCTGACCGTGCCGGTGGTGCACGCCGTGGTGCCGGCCCAGCAGCCGGCGCCCGTGGCGGTGCGGGAGTTGGACGCGGCGATGGCCGGACTGCTGCACAGCGTGCTGGAGGCGGCGTCCGGGGACGACGGCTGGGCGCACCTCGGCGAGGTCGGCAATCAGATCCGCAAACGCAAGCCGGACTTCGACCCGCGCACCTACGGGTTCCAGAAGCTGATGCCGCTGCTGGAGGCGAACGCCGAGTTCGAGGTGGTCAAGCGCGACCCCGGTGAGGGCAACCCGCCGATCGCCTACGCCCGGACCCGGCGCAAGTAATTCGGGGGCGCGGTGGTCTCCCTGCAAACTGTGCGAAAGTCGCGCGGCGGGCGGCCGACCGTTTCGTCCCGATCCGTAAATGGCCCGGGATTTCGGCGGGTTGGCGGCATCCCGGGTGATCACCCGTGCCCCGGACCGAAGTTGACCGAGTATCGACAGAAAAAGAGGAAATCCGAAAACAGTGGTCGCCCGATAGTCGTACTGGCACACTGGGGCCTCATGTCTGATGGCCTTCCCCCCGCTTCCGGCGCCGACGGAAGTGGCGTCGAATTTCCCGCAGCCGAGAACTCGGAGAATCTCCGCACCACGGAGGTCGACCTCGGCGGCCTGGTCGGCGTGCTCGCCACGCACCTCTACTCGACGCCGCTGGTGGCGCTTCGCGAGCTGGTGCAGAACGCGCACGACTCGCACACCCGGCGCAAACTGGAGGACCCGGAGGGCGCCTACCGGCCGCTGATCCGGGTGACCGGCGACCCGGCCGCGCGGACCGTGGCGATCGAGGACAACGGGGCCGGGCTGACCGAACCCGAGATCCACGCCTACCTGGCCACCGTCGGCACCGGCTACACCCGGATGCTGCGCGACCTGACCGGGAACCAGGAACTCATCGGCGCGTTCGGACTGGGCTTCCTGTCCGCCTTCTCGGTCGCCGAGGAGGTGACCGTCACCACCGCCTCGCACCGCGAACCGCACGCCGCGCACACCTACCGCAGCCGCGGCGGCGAGCAGTACAGCGTCGAACCCGCCGCCCCCCGGCCCGCGCCCGGCACCGTGGTGACGCTGCGGCTCAAGCCCGAGCACGCCCACCTCGCCGACCAGGACGCGCTGCGCGAAGTCCTCGCCCGGTACTGCGTGCTGCTGCCCATCGAGGTGTTCGTCGGCGCCGACCAGGAGGCCGTCAACAACGTCGTGGTGCCCTGGCGGCAGGACGCCCCCGGCGCCCCCCACCTGCACCGGATGCGCTTCGCCACGGCGTTCGCCCGCAGCTTCGAACCGCTCACCGCGTTCCCCGTGCAGCCCGCCGACGACCGCACCGACGCCGTCGGACTCCTCTGGGTGCAGGACGGCGGCACCTACGGCTCCACCGACAACCGCGACCTCGCCGTCTACCTGCGCGGCATGCTGCTCGCCGACGACGCCCGCGACCTGCTGCCCAGCTGGGCCGGCTTCATCGGCGGCGTCGTCGAGTCCAGCCGGCTCACCCCCACCGCCAGCCGCGAGGACCTCCAGCGCGACGACCACTACCGGGCCCTCCAGCAGGCCCTCGCCGACGCCATCGTCGACGGCCTGTACGAGACCGCCCGCCTGCACCCCGCCGCCTGGCGGCGGATCCTCGCCCGGCACGGCCAGGAACTGCTCGGCGCGGCCCTCTGCGACGACCGGCTGTTCACCCTGCTCGCCGACGACGTCCCCGTCCCCACCTCGCAGGGCGACCTCACCGCCGGCGCCCTGCGCGCCGCCGGCGACGGCGCCGTGCACGTCGCGCTCGGCAGCGGCGGCGGCTTCGAGGAGATGCTGTACCGCGCCATGCAGGTGCCGATCGCCCGCGGCGACCGGTACGCCGTGCTGCCGTTCCTGCGCCGCTACGCCCAGCTGCGGGACTGCCGGATCGTCGAACTCGGCAGCGAGAGCGGCAACCGCGAACTCTTCCGCGCCCCCGACCTGCCGCTGCCCGCCGAACAGCAGGCCTGGCTGAGCGCCGCGCTCACCGACGACGGCGAACAGCTCGTCCCCGCCCGCTTCGACCCGCCCGGCCTGCCGCTGGTGCTGGTGCCCGACCGCGAGGCCGAGCTGAAGGCCCGGATCGAGGACGACCAGGCCGACGCCCGCATCCCGTCCGCCGCACTGCGGCTGGCCCGGGCGTTCACCGCGCGCACCGACGGCACCGTCAAGGCCCGGCTCTACCTCAACCTGGCCTCGCCCGCCGTCGCCGACCTGCTCGCCGCCTACCGCGCCGGCCGCACCGGCGCCGCCACCGCCGCCGCGCTGCTGCGCTCGCTCAAGGTGATCATGGCGGCGGCCTCCGGCTCGGCCGGCGGCGACCTGACCGCCGCCCTCGGCGGCGTCTCCACGGCGATCGCCGCCCTCACCGCGGCCGTCCCCGCCGACGGCCTGTCGGTGGTGCCCGACACCATCTCCGCAGACACTCCGCAGGGGGACGAGGAACGATGACCACCGACATCTGGTCCTGGGTGCACGACGCCCACCGCCAGCTCGCCGAATCCGGCCAGCACCGGCTCGCCGACGCGCTCGCCGAGATCGCCGGCCACGCCGTCGAGGGCCGCAACGAGCAGCTCGACGCGATGTACCCCGAGGCGCTCGCCTCCGCCCGCGCCCTCGGCCTGCCCTGGGTCGAGGTCTTCCTGCGGCACTGGCGGCTGCAGAACCTGCTGAACAAGCGCTACCAGGGCGAGGCCGCGATGTCCGAGGCGGTGTCGCTGCTGGAGTTCGCGCACCGCGAGGAGACCGCGTCCTGCCCCCAGTCGGTGTGCGCCGTCCAGGACTTCACCATCTGCCACGCCAACATCGACGGCCCCGGCTACGTGCCCGAGCGGCTCGCCGTGCTGGAGGAGACCCTGGAGCGGGTCGAACCCGCCCGGGCCTGCTTCGACTGCCTGTCCCGCGAGTACGCCGACACCCTGGAGGACGACGGCCGCCCCGCCGACGCCCTGACCCACCTCGACCGCGCGCAGACCCGGATCCAGGCCGCCGGCGAGAAGGTCTCGCTGGGCTTCGCGCACAGCCGGGCCTCCGCCCTGCACCGGCTCGGCCGGCACCAGGACGCCCTGGACGCCTACGACACCGCCGAACACGCCTACGTCGCCGCCGGCAACCGCCTCGACGACGACGACCGCCGCAAGCTCGCCGTCGGCCGAGCCCTCCAGCACGCCGCGCTCGGCCGCACCGGCCCCGCCCTCGACCTGCTGCCCGCCGCCGAGGAGGCCGACCGCTTCCCCGACATCCGGCACCGCTGGACCGCCGCCGTCGAACTGCTCGTCGCCGCCGGCGAGTTCCCCAACGACGCGGTCCTCGGCGCCCGGCTGGCCGGCTGGGCCGGCGAACTCGACGCCGTCGGCTCCCACCGCCCGTCCCTGGTGCTGCTGCTGGCCGCCGGCCGGCTCGCCCTCGCCCGCGGCGCCCGCGAGGTCGCCCGCACCCTGGCCCGCACCGCCGAACGCAAGCTCGGCCAACTGCGCCGCACCGAAGGCATCGCCGAGCAGGTGGCCGAGCTCCGGGCCGCCGCCGAAGCCCTGCCGCTCGCCGAACTGCCCGTCCCCGCCGGCGAGTTGCCGCAGTGGCTGGCCGAGAACCGCCCCGAGCCGGAGACCGGCGCCGACCTGCTGGCCGCCGCCCTCGCCGGCGCCGAGGAACCCGACACCGTCCTGGTGCTCAACCTGGCCGGCGCCCTCGGCGCCCTCGGCCACACCCGCGCCGTCACCGAACTGCTCTGGGCCCAGCTCGAACGCGACCCCGGCAGCGAGTACCTGATCGACATGCTCGGCCAGCTGCTGATCGACGCCCAGGACGGCGACGGTGTCGACCGGCTCGCCGAGCGGCTGTCCGCCGAACCCGCGAACGCGCACTGGCTGCGCGCCCGCTGGGCCGCCGCCCAGGGCCGCTGGGCCGAGGTCGGCGAACAGTGCGCCGCCGTCCTCGCCCACGAGCCCGGCGCCCTCAACACCCGCCGGCTCGCCGGCGCCGCGGCCACCCGGCGCGGCGACCACGCCGAGGCCCAGCGGCTCTACCAGGACCTGCTGGAACACGCCCTCGACCCCGCCGAGGCCGGCGAGGACGAGCAGCACCGCACCGTCCAGCCCCCCGACCTGTGGCACCTGGTCACCGCCGCCACCGCCAACCGCGACTGGCCCGCCGTCCGCGCCGCCGGCGCCCGCCTCGGCATCGAGTTCGACACCGACAGCGGCCCCGTCGACGAGGAGTGGCAGCTCATCGAGCTCCGCGCCCCCCGCCACAACGGCACCACCGTCGACCTGCCCGCCCTGCGCACCGGCCCGGCCACCGCCCGGGTGCTGCCGGTGCTCGGCGACGGCCACGAGCTCAACCACGGCGACGTGGTGGTGTTCTCCCCGGCCGTCCTCAACGACCGCCCCGAGTCCGGCGAGGAGGACGACTGGCGCCCGGTCTTCGAGCACCTCACCCTGCTCGACCCGGCCGGCTACACCACCTACTGGATCGACGGCTGCTGCCCCGACGACGAGACCTGGTACGCCCTGCGCGGCGCCCTCCAGGACGCCGGCTACGCGGTGTGGGCCTACAGCGGCGACCAGTACCGCATCACCGACCCGCACCACGAGGGCGAGACCCTCCCCGGCATCTACGCCGCCCTCGGCGTCCCGCCCACCGCCTCCGCCAAGGACGCCGACGCCCTCCTCACCACCCTCACTGCCCACTGGCCCCACCCCCTCGCCTGGCCCGCCCTCGCCGAAGCGGCCGGCACCGACCTCGACCGCCACCGCAAAATCGTCGACGACTACGACCTGTAGCCCACCCCCACCACCGCCCGCGGCCCGACCCCGGACCGCGGGCGGAGCCGTGCCCCGACCTCGGGTTTCCGAGCGGCGGCGGCAGTGGGAGGGGGACCCCTTGTTCGCACCCGAGGGGGGGATCGGGCAAGGTGGAGCCAGTAGGCAGCCCGACCGGGCGGCTGCCGGGGTGGCGGAGGAAGCCGTGTCCGAACGCGAGCCGGAGGGCGCAGCGGCGCAGGAGGCGCCGCCCACCGAAGGGCTGCTCGGGCCGGACGCGCCGCCCATCGAACGGCCCGTCAGCGTTCCGCACGCGCCCGCGCCCGCGCAGACGGAGGGCCTGCTCGGCCACAGTCCCGCCGCCGCCGAGGCCGCCGAGGCCGTCCGGGCCCGCAACCCCCTCGCGCAGGACACCCTCACGCCCGAGGAGTGGAACGCCGCCGGGTACACCCCCGCGTACGGCCTGGACCTGACGGAGCTGCACAAGGGCGCCCCCGGCGACGCCCCCTGGCCGGACCGGATGCGCACCCTGCTGCGCACGCCGATGGCCGAGCGCCCCGCGTTCGAACGCACCCCGCGCGAGCTGCACCCGTCCGCCGGGGCGCAGGCCCAGCGCAACGTGCCCCGGGTGCTCGACCTGTCGCTGCGGATCGGCGAACTGCTGCTGGCCAGCGGCGAGGCCGCCGAGGACGTCGAGGCCGCGATGCTCGGCATCGCCCACGCCTACCGCCTCGACCACTGCGAGCCGCAGGTCACCTTCACCCTGATCTCGATCTCCCACCAGCCCTCGCTGATCGACCCGCCGGTCACCGCGGACCGCGTGGTGCGCCGCCGCACCTCCGACTACACCCGGCTGGCCGCCGTGTACGAGCTGGTCGCCGACATCACCGCGGAGAAGGTCACCGTCAACGACGCCTACCGGCGGCTCGCCGAGATCCGCCGCAACCGGCACCCGTACCCGGCGTGGCTGCTGTCGATGGCCACCGGGCTGCTGGCCGGCGCGGCGTCGTTCCTGGTCGGCGGGAAGGTCGACGGCAAGGCCTGGCTGGTGTTCGGCGCCGCGTTCGCCGCGGCCGTGGTCGGCGACCGGCTGGCCTCGCTGATCGCCCGCCGCGGGCTGCCCGAGTTCTACCAGTTCGTGATCGCCGCGATGCCCGCCGCGCTCTGCGGCATCCTGCTCTCCTTCAACGAGCTGCACCTGCGCGGCTCCGTGGTGATCACCGGTGGCCTGTTCGCGCTGCTGCCCGGACGCGCCATGGTCGCCGCCGTGCAGGACGGCCTGACCGGCTTCTACATCACCGCCGCCGCCCGGCTGCTGGAGGTGATGTACCTGGTCGCGGGCATCGTGATCGGCGTGATGCTGGTGCTGTACATCGGCGTCAACTACAACGCCAAGCTGCGGCCCGACGAGTCCATCGGCGGCACCACCTCCCCACCGGTCCAGATGATCGCCGCGCTGGTGCTGGCCCTCGCCTTCGCGATGCTGCTGCAGACCGACCGGCGCGCGCTGCCGATGGTGGTGCTGAACGCCGGCATCGGCTGGTCCACCTACGGCGTGCTGGTCTACAACGCCGGGATCTCGGCGATCGTCGCCACCGGCCTGGCCGCCGGCCTGGTCGGCCTGTTCGGCCAGCTGCTGGCCCGCTACCGGGCGTCCTCCGCGCTGCCGTACGTGACCGCCGCGATGGGCCCGCTGATGCCCGGTTCGGCGCTCTACCTGGGCATGCTGGCGTTCGCCCAGGGCCACGCCTCCAGCGGCCTGGTCTCCGCCAGCCGCGCCGTCGCGCTGGCGCTGGCGCTGGCCATCGGCGTCAACCTGGGAGGCGAGGTCGCCCGGCTGTTCCTGAAGAACCCCGGCGCCAGCGACCGCGACGCCCCGCACCTGCTGATCCCGCGCCGGGCGGCGAAACGCACCCGCGGCTTCTGACCCGCCGCCGACCGGACCGAACCGAGATCAAAGGCACCACCCGATGCTCAGCGCCCTGCTCGACGGCTACCGCCACCACATCGTGGACGCCCACAAGCAGCCCCTGTTCCTGCTGCTCGTCGGGTTCATCGCCTCCTTCGTGTTCATCCGCTTCAGCACCCGGATGATCCGCGCCCAGGTCCGCTGGTGGCCCGGCAACATCACCCCCGGCGGGCTGCACATCCACCACATGGTGTTCGGCCTGGGCTTCCTGCTGCTCGGCGGCATCGGCGTGTTCGCCACCAACGGCGGCCACCCGTGGATCGACTGGTTCGGCCTGTCCTTCGGCATCGGCTGCGGCCTGGTGCTGGACGAGTTCGCGCTGATCCTGCACCTGGACGACGTGTACTGGAGCGAACAGGGCCGCAAGTCGGTGGACGCGGTGATCCTCGGCATCCTGCTCACCGCGCTGCTGCTCACCGGCTACGTCCCGCTCGGCCTGGTGCCCAACCAGAGCACCCGCTGGGGCGTGGTCGCGGTGATCGCCGGCAACGCGCTGGTCAGCCTGATCGCCCTGCTCAAGGGCAAGGTGTGGACGGGGCTGCTGGGCATCATGGTGCCCGGCCTGTCCTGGATCGGCGCGATCCGGCTGGCCCGCCCCACCAGCCCCTGGGCGCGCTGGCGCTACGCCGGACGCCCCCGGCGGATGGCCCGGGCGCAGCGGCGCGAGCGGCGGCTGCACGCCCGCACCGACCGGGCCCGCACCTGGCTGTTCGACCTGATCGCCGGCGCGCCCGACAAGGTGCCGGCCGGCCACCCCAAGGCGCACGCCGTGGCCGAGCGGATGGCCGCCCGGGCGCTGGCCCACCGCCGGCCCGCGCTGCCGCCCGGGGGCCGCCGGGCGGCCGCCTCCGTCCCCGCCGGCGATCCGGCCCGGCGGGCCCGCGCGCAGCGCCGCCGCCGCACCGTCCGGGCCGGGCGGCCGCGCACCACGGCCACCGGCAAGCCGCCGCAGCGGTCGCGCTGACGAGGCGCGCGGGCGGGCGCGGGGACGGGGTGCGCCGACGGGGTGCGCGCGGCGCGTGCGGGGGGCGCGAGTGGCGCGCCGACAATCGGACATCTCACCCGGGTGGTCGCATTTCGATGGCGCTGACCCCCCGTCAGGTCTGAGAATCTGACGGTGCGTGAGCGAATTGTCACGTGATGGGACAGTCGGCCGATTCCTCCGGTCGAACAGCAGCACATCGTCGAGGAAGGACCCTCCATGTCACACAGGTTCCTCCCCGCACTCCTGCTCGCCGCCGCCGCGATGCTCGGGCTGCTGCCCGCCGCGAGCGCCCCCGCCGCCCCCGTCCCCGCCGTCCGGCCCGCCGACGACCCCGACGACGAGGCGTACCCGTCCGCCGAGGAGGTCGCCCGGGCCAAGGCCGAGGCCAACGCCAAGGCCGCCGACGCCACCGCCCTGGAGGCCAAGCTCGCCGCCGCCCGCGCCGAGCTCGACAAGGCCGGGCAACTCGCCGAGCAGGCCGTCGAGGCGTACAACGGCGCCCTCGCCCGGCTCGCCAAGGCCCAGCAGGCCGCGAAGGCCGCCGCCGCCCGCTCCGTCGCCGCCGAGGCCGCCCGGGTCCGCGCCGCCGACCGGGCCGCCGGGCTGCTCGCCGAGATGTACCGGCAGGGCGCCTCCCCGCAACTCGCCGCACTGGACGCGATGCTGGCGGCTCGCGGGCCCGCCGAACTGTCCGCCCAGGCCACCGCCGTCAGCATCGCCGGCGCCCAGACCCGGCAGATCCTCGACGACGCCACCCGCACCGCGAAGGCCGCCGCCCGCGCCGCCGCCGACGCCCGCACCGCCGAGGCCTCCGCCCGCGCCGCCGCCGACACCGTCCGCACCGCCAAGGACGCCGCGCAACGGCGACTCGCCGACCAGGAACGCCAGGTCACCGAGATCGGCAAACGCCAGGACACCCTGCTCGCCGAACTCGCCGCCGCCCGCGACACCAGCGTCGACCTCGAACGCCAACGTCAGGAGGCGCTGGACGAGATCGCCCGCCGCGAGGCCGAGGAGGCCGCCCGCCGCGCCGAGGCCGAACGCGCCGCCGCCGCCAAACTGCACCCCGTCCCGGACCGCGAGAAGCCCTGGTCCGCCGAGGGCGCCCAGGCCGCCGTCGACTTCGCCCGCTCCGTCATCGGCCTGCCCTACATCTGGGGCGGTGAAGGCCCGCAGGGCTACGACTGCTCCGGCCTGACCATGATGGCCTGGCGCAAGGGCGGCAAGAATCTCACCCACTTCGCCGCCGACCAGTACGCCGAATCCACCCCCGTCGGCTACGACCGCCTCCGCCCCGGCGACCTGGTCTTCTGGACCAAGACCGGCCGCGCCGCCGACATCTACCACGTCGCCCTCTACATCGGCGACGACCAGATGATCGAGGCCCCCCGCCCCGGCACCGACATCAAACAGGCCAGCCTCTGGATCATGGGCCGCCCAGACTTCTACGCCCGCCCCTGACCGCCGGTCGACCCCCGGACCGGCCGGTGGCCGGCCCCGTGGCAGGCTGCCGCGGCCGGCCCCTGACGCCCCGTCGGTGGGCGGGGAAAACCGGGTGACGCGTTTCGGGGCCCGCCGTACCGTGGCCGGATGGGCACCAGCGCGCAGCACCAGGGCATCGAGATCCGGCCGATCACCAGGGACGAACTCGCCGTGTGGGACAGGGCGATCGCCCGCGGCTTCCTGCGGCCGCACGTCGCCGAGGCCACCGAGTGGCGCGAGGCCCTGTTCGAGCCGGGCCGGATGCAGGCGGCCTTCGACCACACCGACCCGACGCCCGACGGGCCGCGCTGCGTCGCCACCTTCCGCAGCTTCGACACCGAGCTGACCGTCCCCGGCGGCGCCCGGATCGCGGTGGACGCCGTCACCGGCGTCACGGTCAACTCCACCCACCGCCGGCGCGGCCTGCTCAGCGGCATGATGCGCCACGACCTGAACGCCGCCCGCGAGCGCGGCCTGCCCGCCGCGATCCTGATCGCCGCCGAGTACAACATCTACGGCCGCTTCGGCTTCGGCCCCGCCACCCGCAGCACCGGCTGGCAGGTGGACGTGCTGCGCTCCGGCGGCCTGCGGGCCCACCTGCCCGTGCACCGGGGCCACCGGATCGACTTCGCCACCCTGGAGGAGGTCCGCAGGCTCGGGCCCGAGCTGCACGAGCGCTGGCGGCCCACCCAGCCCGGCGCGATCGGCCGCCCGACCGCCTGGTGGCAACTGCGCACCGGCGAGATCGACCTGCCCGGCTTCGAGTGGAAGGAAGGCTTCACCGCCCTCCACCGCACCGCCGACGGCACCGTCACCGGCCTGATCAACTACACCGTGGACGACAAGTTCGACGGCGCCTACCCCGACTGCCCGCTGAACGTCCGGGACTTCCTCGCCCTCGACCAGGAGTCCGCCAACGCGCTGTGGGCGTTCGCCTTCTCCGTCGACTGGGTGCGCCACGTGACCGCCCCGCACCTGCGGCCCGACGACCCGCTGCCGCTGCTGCTGAACGACCCGCGCGGCGCCCGCCGGCACGGGGACGACTCCGACTTCACCTGGCTGCGCCTGCTCGACCTGCCCGCCGCGTTCGCCGCCCGCACCTGCACCGCCCCCGGCCGCCTGGTGCTGGACGTCACCGACCCCGAGGGCTGGACCGCCGGCCGCTGGGCGCTTGAGGCCGCGCCCGACGGCACCGGCCGGCTCACCCCCACGCGGGACGCGGCGGACCTCGCGCTCGGCGTCGACGTCCTCGGCACCCTCTACCTCGGCGGGGACACCGCCATCCGCCTCGCCGACGCCGCGCTGCTCACCGAACTGACCCCGGGGGCCGCCGCCCGGGCGGACGCCCTGCTCCGCCCGGCCCGCGCGCCCTGGAACCCGGACAGTTTCTGAGCGCGGATCAGTCGGCGGTGGGAGGCTGCTTGACGGCGGTCTTCCCGATGGTCGGCAGAATGAAATCCTGAATGAGGCCCTTGGCGTCCCGGACGATCGGTCGGAATATCCGATAGCGCGAGAGATTGATCACCCGGGCCGCCATCGGCGTCGACCGGCGGACGAATTCGCGGGTGCGCTCGGTGTCCTCGGTGCGGTCGAAGACCCAGTAGAGGACGACGACCATCAGGTGCAGCCACAGCACGTCGGGCAGCAGCTCGACCAGCTCGGCGTCCAGCTTGGGGGCGAGTTCGGAGCCCTGGAGGACCTCGCGGAACAGCTCGACGGCGGTGGCCCGGGCCGGGTGCGACTCGTTGGAGAACGGGCTGAGCGAGCTGCTCGGGTCGGCGGCGGTGCGGAAGAACTGCGCGGAGAATTCGTGGTACGGGGCCGCCGTGTCCAGCCAGGAAGTGAGTGCGATCTCCAGTCGGGTGGCGAAATCGCGGGTTTCGGCCATGCGCTTCCTGGCGTCCGCCGCGTGGTCGTACGTCATCCGGTCGTAGAATCCCTGGATCAGGAATTCCTTCGCCGAGAAATAGTAATAGGCATTTCCGACCGAAACGCCCGCCTCGGCGGCGATCGCCCGCATGGTGGTCTTCTCGTAGCCGCGTTCCTGGAACAGCCGCATCGCGGTCTCCAGGATCAGGGCCCGGGTGGCCTCGCTCTTGTCCGTCTTCGGCTGGGCCCGGCCGCCCGCGAGTTCGGCGGCGGGCGCGCCGGTGCCCGGTTCGTCCCGGTCGCTCGCGTCGTCCACGTCGCCCGACCCTACCGGGCCCTGTCCGGGCCGTTGCCGGTCGATTCCTGGCACCTTCGCCCCGCCTGCCATTCGCTCGTGCCCCAGTCAGCTGTGGAAACCGAGCCTAGCCCGGACCGGGACAACTCCGGACCGGGAGGGCGAATCGGCCCCCGCCCGGTGCCCCCCGGCACCGGGCGCGCCATCCCCCCGACCCCATGGGCCGCATAATTTCGAACGCGTTCAAAATTCTCCCTGGGATGACTCCAGGGCACCGGCTGAACACGTTCAACCCCCGCCGTGTGCCACGCTGGTGACATGCCCGCCACCCTGCGCGAAGGCGGCGCACCCGACGCCGCCGCCGTCGCCGCCCTGCTCACCGCCAGCCGCCGCAGCGCCTACGCCGGACTCGTCCCGGACGCCGCGCTCGCCGCCGACGGCGGACAACACCTGCTGTGGGAACTGCGCCTGGGCGCGGACTACGGCCCGCCCGCCGACACCCCGACCCTGCTGCTCGCCGAGGACCCGGACGGCGCCCTCGCCGGCTTCGCCTACCTGGTGCCGGACGGCGACGTCGTCCGCCTGGAACAGCTCCACGTCCGCCCCGACCGCACCGGCCGCGGCCTCGGCACCCGCCTGCTGCACGCCGCCCTCGCCCGCTGCCCGGACCGGCCCGTGCGCCTCGACGTCCTGGCCGCCAACCACCGCGCGATCGCCTTCTACGAACACCACGGCGCCCACCGCACCGGCCACGGCACCGCCCACTTCCCGGACGGCACCGCGCTCCCGCAGTACGAGTACGGCTGGGAAGGCGGGAGGGGGCGTGACCAGGGGGCGCGTGGGGGTACCTCCCGGCCCGCCAGGGCTGGGGGAGAACTGCGCGAAGGGGAACGCACACGTCGGGAAGATCGCGACGCCGGACGATGACCTGCAGGTGCTCGCGACCTCACGGACCGGGTCGCCGAGCCTTGAGCGCCGCCGGAACGGCAGCCGCCAGCGCCACCGCCGCGGCCCCCACCGGCAGCAGGTACCCCGTCGCCGGCGAGCTGTGCTGAACGACCGCGCCCCCCAGCGTCGCCCCGGCCGAGATGCCGACCAGGATCGCCGCGACCGCCAGCGCCATCGCCTCGTTCAGACGGTGCGCCGGCAGCCGCTCCTGCACCAGCGTCATGCCGCTGATCATGGTGGGCGCCGTCCCCGACCCGGCGGCCAGCAGCGCCAGGCCCAGCACCACCACGCCCGCCCCGGCCCGGCTCGCGGCCAGCGGGAGCAGCATCAGCACGGCCATCGCCCCCGCGCCGAGCGCCAGCCGGACCGCGACCGGCCGCCGCGGCCGGATCGCGCCGAACGCCAGCCCGGAGACGCAGGACCCGGCCGCGACCAGGGCCAGCAGCAGGCCGCCCGCCGACTGCCGGCCGAGCGCGTCGGTGTAGGCGAGCGTGGTGACCTCCTGCGAGCCGAACAGCACGCCGGCCGCCAGGAAGCCGGCCAGCAGCGCCGGGAAGCCGGGGGTGCGGACCAGCGCCCGCCCGGCGGCGGCGTGCGGGGCCGGTGCGGCGAGCGGCGGTTCGGTGCCGCGCTGGGCGGCGAACAGCAGGGTGCCGACGGTGCCCAGGGTCCAGGCGGCGAGCAGTCCGGCCTCGGGGGCGACGGCGGTGGCGAGGGCCATGCCGAGGACCGGTCCGGCCATGAAGCACAGCTCGTCCAGCGACTGTTCGAGCGCGTTGGCCCGGTGCAGCGCCGCGTCGTCGTCGCGGTGCAGGTGCGCCCATCGGGCCCGGGCCATGCCGCCCAGGTTGGGGCTGCTGCCGGACAGCGCCCAGCACAGGAAGAGCGTCCAGTCGGGTGCGCCGGAGCGGACGCACAGCAGCAGCGCACCCGTCGGCAGCGCGGTGGCGAGGACGGCGGGCACCGCGACCCGGGCCTGCCCGAGCCGGTCGACCAGCCGCCCGAGCAGCGGCATCAGCGCGGCCCCGGCCAGCACCCCGACCGCGGAGACCGCGCCGGCCAGCGCGTACGAGCCGCGCCGGTCGGCGATCAGCACCACGATGGAGACGCCGTACATGGCCAGCGCGAGCCGCCCGAGCAGTCCGGCCAGGGTGAACGCGAGGGAGCCCGGCGCGGCGAACACCGGGCGGTAGCGGGCGAGGGGCAGCGACAACGTACGACTCCGGGGGAGAGGAAAGGGGGATCCCCACCCTCGGCCCAGGTCCGGCGTGCGGTCCAACACTTAAATCCGACCGATTGACCGGTTTCTGTTGTTAATCTCCCCGCCGTGCCCCACGACGTCCACCCCCGCCTGCTGCGCAGCTTCACCGCCGTCGCCGAGACCCTGCACTTCGGCCGCGCCGCCGAGCGCCTGCACCTGGCCCAGCAGGCCGTCAGCCGGGACGTGCAGGCGCTGGAGCGCGAACTCGGCTGCGCGCTGTTCCAACGCTCCACCCGCAGCGTCGAGTTGACCGACACCGGCGTCGCCCTGCTGCCCAAGGCCCGTCAACTGCTGGAGCTCCAGCGCGAGATCACCGCACTGGGCGGCGCGCGGGCGCTGCTGGTGGACGTCAACAGCGCCGGGGGAGACCGCGAGCTCACCGCCGAGCGGGTGCTCGCCGCCGCCCGCCGGCGCCGCCCGGAGGCCGAACTGCTGGCCCGCTACCAGGGCGGACTGGCCGCCGCTGCAAGGGAGTTGGCGGCACACCGGCTGGACGTCTCGTTCGGGCGGTACGCCGGTCTGCCGGCCGCCGTGCGGTCCCGGCTGGCGCACACCCCGGTGCGGCTGGAGCCGATGGCGGTGTTCCTGCCGCTCGGGCATCCGCTGGCCGCCCTGCCCGCCGTGCCGCTGGCCGCGCTGGCCGGGCATCCGGTGGACGTGTTCGCGGGGCAGCCGGACACCGCCGAGTGGACCGACCTCGGCCTGCGGCTGCTCGCCGAACACGGCCTGGCCGCCGCGCCCGGCCGCACCCCGCCGGTCGGCGCCGCCGAGTTCGCCCGCTACCTGACCCGGCACGGCAGTCCGGTCCTCACCACCACCGAAGCGCCGGACATCCCGGGCGGGATCGCCCGGCCGCTGGTCGACCCGGTGCCGCTCAGCCTGGTCGGCCTGGTGCACCGGCCCGGACTGCGCCACCCCGGACTGACCGCCCTGTGCGAAGCGGCGGCCGAACTCGCGTCCGCCGAAGGCTGGTTGAGGCATCCGGCGGGAAGCTGGCTGCCGGTCGAGGACGCCGCGCTGCTGCGCCGGGCCGATGCCGGGTCCGGTGGCTGAAAACGGCGGCGCCCCCGCCGAGGGGGACGGCGGGGGCGGTACCGGGGGCCGCGGTGCGGCCGGGGCAGACGGTCTCAGGAGGCTCGCACGGCGGAGATGTCCAGCGTCAGCTTGACCTTCTCGCCGATCAGCACGCCGCCGGTCTCCAGCGCGGCGTTGTAGGTCAGGCCCCAGCTGGTGCGGTCCACGGTGGTGCCGCCCTCGAAGCCGACCCGGTTGGCGCCGTACACGTCGGTGGCCGCGCCGGTGAACTCCAGGTCGAGGACGACCGGGCGGGTGGTGGCCTTGATGGTCAGGTCGCCGTGCAGGCGGTAGGTGTCGCCGTTGACCTGCTCGGCGGAGGTCGACTTGAAGGTGATCTCCGGGTAGGTGTCGGCCTCGAAGAAGTCGCCGGTGCGCAGGTGCTCGTCGCGCTGGGCCTGGTTGGTGTGGATGGAGGCGACCTTGATCACCAGATCGGCGGTGGAGGCGGCCGGGTTGGCGCCGTCCAGGTGCAGCTTGCCCTCGTACTCGGTGAACTCGCCGCGGACGTTGGTGACCATCGCGTGGCGGACCGCGAAGCCGATCTTCGAGTGGGTGTTGTCGATGGTGTAGTCGCCGGTCAGGTGCGCCAGGTCCGGGCCCTGGACGGCGGCGGCCGGGGCGGTGGTGGCGGTGTTCTTGCTGCGGTTGAAGATGCCCATGGCTTCTCTCCTTGGTGAGGGTCGAAGCCATTTGTTGAGGCTTCAACTTGTTCGTGACTTCACCGTACCTCGATCTGGTTCAACTTTCAACCATGAAGTTGAAAGTTGTCCGATCTGGGCTCCGGAGGGGTTGTCCCCAGCCTGTGGACGGCCCGGACGGAGGCGGAAAACCGGGTGCGCCGGGCCGCCCGGCCGGTTCACACTGACCGCCGAACCCCACCCCAGCCGCTCCCCGAGGAGACTCGTGCAGTCAGCCGTCACCGTGTCGCCGTCCCAGGTCCCCGAGCTGCTGCTCGGCCTCGCCACCGTGCGGCCGGTGTTCCTGTGGGGAGCGCCCGGCATCGGCAAGTCCTCGCTGGTCAACCAGTTCGCGGACTCGCTCGGCCTGGAATGCGTCTCGCTGCTCGGCACCCAGCTCGCCCCCGAGGACCTGATCGGCGTCCCGCAGATCACCCCCGAGGGCCGCTCCCGGTTCTGCCCGCCCGAGACCATCGCCCGCGACCAGCCCTACTGCCTGTTCCTGGACGAGCTCAACGCCGCCACCCCGGACGTCCAGAAGGCCTTCTACTCGCTGATCCTCGACCGCCGGATCGGCAACTACGAACTCCCGCCCGGCTCCATCGTGATCGGCGCCGGCAACCGCGCCACCGACGGCGCCCTCGCCCGCCCCATGCCGTCCGCCCTGCTCAACCGCCTGGTCCACGTCCACCTGCGGGCCAGCGCCGACGACTGGCTCGGCTGGGCCGCCGGCCACGGCATCCACCCGTGGATCGTCGACCACCTCACCGACCGGCCCGACCACCTGTGGTCCGCCCCGCCCAAGACCGAGGAAGCGTTCTCCACCCCGCGCGCCTGGCACATGCTCTCCGACGCGCTGCACTCCTTCGGCGCCGGCCTCGACGAAGAGACCCTCAAGGTCCTCGCGCACGGCCTGCTCACCCCCGCGCACGCCGTCGCCTTCTGCGGCTACGCCAAGATCGTCCGCAACGCGTACGGACTGGAGGCCATCCTCAAGGGCGACGCCTCCTGGCCGCACCGGATCGAGGACCGCGACCTGCTCTACTACCTCGCCGACTCCTTCCGCGGTCGCCTGGTCAAGGAACTGCCCGCCCGCAAGGAACACGCCTCGCCGACCGTCCGCCAGCGCGCCTACCGCTCCAAGTCGCTGCTGGTCCAACTCGCCGAGATCTCCGTCGAAGTCGCCCAGACCGTGATCGCCGACGGGCCCGACGGCAACCCCGTGCTGCCGTCCTGGTTTCTCATCGAAGCCGCCCGCGAC
Source organism: Kitasatospora sp. NPDC004531 (assembly GCF_053602195.1). Classification (NCBI taxonomy): domain Bacteria; kingdom Bacillati; phylum Actinomycetota; class Actinomycetes; order Kitasatosporales; family Streptomycetaceae; genus Kitasatospora; species Kitasatospora sp. NPDC004531. Next base: position 21,972 of record NZ_JBSGDD010000077.1, read on the forward strand.
CTGCCCCGACTCGTCGAGGCCCGCCGGTGAGCACCCGCCGCCCCGCCGAGAAGAAGCCCGAACAGGACCCGGCCAAGGTCGCGTTCGCCGCCGGACTCGCCAAGGTCAAGGCCAACCCCGCGCTCGCCGCCGTCCCCGCCACCGTGTGCACCACCGGCGAGGACCACTGCTCGCTGCACCCCACCACCGGCTGGGCCGTCGTCACCTCCAACGGAACCCTGCACACCCACCGCACCCGCCGCGCCGAACCCGACGAATGGGCCTGGGCCCTCGCCCACGCCCTGCTCCACCTCGGCTTCGGCCACCTCCCCGCCGCCCGCGGCCCCCGCACCCAGCCCGACGAGCCCGAACTCGCCGCCCGCTGCACCGTCGTCAACCGCTTCCTCGCCACCTTCCACATCGGCCGCGCCCCCGACGACCTCCCCGCCGTCTGGCCCGGCGGCGACGAGGAGACCCTCGCCGCCCGCTGGCGCCGCGACGGCATCCCCGCCGAATACCGCGCCTGCGGCACCGGCGGCGACCTGCCCGACCAGCTCCTGCACGGCTGGTACGGCCAGCAGGACCCCGAGGACTGGACCCTCGCCTTCGCCCACGCCCTCACCCGCACCGTCTCCGCCGCGATGGACCTGGCGGCCGGCCGCCGCGAACACCTCGACGGCCCCCGCCTCCCGCAGCGCCCCTGGGAACGGGCCCTCAGCTGGTTCGTCTCCCACTACCCGCTGCTCGGCGGCCTCGCCGCCGGCCTCACCCTGGTCGCCGACGCCGAACTCGCCCGCGCCCACGGCATCACCATCGCCGCCGTCAACGCCGAAGCCGGCGAGATCTACCTCAACCCGCTGCGCCACCACACCGACGAGGAGTGGCGCTTCGTCCTCGCCCACGAGATGCTGCACGCCGCCCTCCGCCACGGCGACCGCACCGGCGGACGCGACCCCTACCTCTTCAACGTCGCCGCCGACTACGTCATCAACGGCTGGCTGCTGGAGATGGGCGTCGGCGACATGCCCGAAGGACTGCTCCACGACCCCGAGCTGAAGGGCCTCTCGGCCGAAGAGGTCTACGACCGGATCGTCCGCGACCAGCGCCGCCTGCGCCGCCTCGCCACCCTGCGCGGCAAGGGCCTCGGCGACATCCTCGGCGAACCGCTGCCCCGGGCCGGGGGCGGCGGCTACGTCGACCTCGACGAGTTCTACCGCCGCGGCCTGCTCCAGGGCTTCGACCTGCACACCCGCGAACGCGGCCTGCTGCCCGCCGGACTGGTCGAGGAGATCCGCGCCCTCGCCCACCCGCCACTGCCCTGGGACGCGCAACTCGCCCGCTGGTTCGACGAGTTCGTGCCCCGCCCGGAACCGCTGCGCTCCTACGCCAGGCCGTCCCGGCGGCAGTCCGCCAGCCCCGACATCCCCCGGGCCGGCCGCTACTCCCCTCCGGAGGAGACCCCGCGCTGCACCTTCGGCGTCGTCCTCGACACCTCCGGCTCCATGGACCGCCGACTCCTCGGCAAGGCCCTCGGCGCCATCGCCTCCTACGCCGCCGCCCGCGACGTCCCCGCCGCCCGCCTCGTCCACTGCGACGCCGCCCCCCACGACGCCGGCTACCTCCCGGTCACCGAACTCGCCACCCGCACCCGCGTCCACGGCCGCGGCGGCACCGTCCTCCAACCCGCGATCGACCTCCTCACCCGCGCCCAGGACTTCCCGCCCACCGCGCCGATCCTGATCATCACGGACGCCGAATGCGACGTGCTGCGCGTGCCCCGCCGAGAACACGCGTACCTGATCCCGAGGGGCGCGACCCTGCCGTTCACCCCGCGCGGGCCGGTGTTTTACGTTGCCTGAAGGCGAGCGGGCGGGCGCGAAGACGGGGAGAGCACAACCAGGGGCGCGGGGAACTGCGCGAGGCGGAAGGCATCCCACCGCAAAGATCGCGACGCAGGACAATGACCTGCACGTGATCGCGACCTTGCGGACGTGACTTGCGCTTGTCGCGCAGTTCCCCGCTCTCCCCGCTCTCGCACCCCGATCTATCGTGGAAGACCCAAACCCACTCCCCGCCCCCGGAGGCCCCGCGCCCATGTTCGTTCTGCACGCGTTGTGGCGGCCCGACGGCCGCCTCGCGGTGTGGGCGGAGGACGCGGAGGCGTTCACCGGGCGCGTCGGAGAGGGGTCGCGACACCCGTACGCGTCCTCGGCGAGCGCGGTGGCGGTGCTGCTGGCCGCCGTGGGCCCGGGGCCCGCGTGGCTTGCCGAGCGGGGCGCCGAGCGCTGGGTGAGCCTGCGGCTGCCGACCGCGGGCTCGCGGCCGACGCCGTCCCCGGACCTGCCCGTCGGCTCGACCGCGAAGGGCCTGGTGCTGCACGCGTGGCGGGTGCCGGCCCTGGTGTTCGAGCGGGCCGAGGCGGCGCAGCTGCTCGGTGAGCTGTTCGACCCGTACTGGCCCGGGACGACCGTCGAGCTGCCCGACGGCCGGACGGCGGAGCTGGCGTACGGGGCGTCGCTGCGCTGGCTGACCGCGGTGCACGACCTGGCGTGGCGGCTGGTGGGGCGGGGCCGGGTGCTGCCTGCGCTGGTCGAGGAGGCGGACGGGTGGGCGGCGCGCTGGCGCCCCGCCCCGGACGGCCCGGCGGGCCGCGAGGCGGCCGCCCTGGCGGCGGGCTGCCCGCCGATCGCCCGCGCCGAGGACGGCGCCGAACGCACCGGCAGCGCCCTGTTCACCGCCGTCCTGGACGCCCTCACCGACCACGAGACCCGCACCGCGCTCGACGCGCAGCCGACAGCCGAGCCCCCGAAGGACTGGCTGGAAGCCCTCCGCGCCGCCGACCCCCGACTCCCCGCCCCGCCCGACCCCGAGGCCGCCGAACGCCTCGCCGCCTGGACCGCCGGCACCGAACCCACCGGCGCGGTGCGCCTCGCGTTCCGGCTGGCCGAGCCGCTCGGCAGCGCGCCGGACGACCCGGACGCCGCCGTCCCCGACGAGAACTGGCGGCTGGACGTGCTGGCCGGGCCGGTGGACCGGCCGTCGCTGCTGCTGCCCGCGGCTGAACTCTGGTCGGACGGACCGGGGTTCGCGGCGTTGAGCCGCAGCCTCGGCGACCCGGTGGAGGCGTACCTCGCCGAACTCGACCGCGCCGCCCGGCTCTGCCCCGACCTGCGCGCCGCCCTGCACCGCACCCGGCCCACCGGCGTCGATCTGGACCGGGCCGGTGCGCTCGCGTTCCTGCGCGACACCGCCCCGCTGCTGACCGCCGCCGGGTACGGCGTACTGCTGCCCGCGTGGTGGCGCCGCCGCCCCCGGCTCGGCCTGGCCGCCACCGCGCACAGCCGCCCCGCGCCGGGGTCGGTGAAGCGCACCGCGCAGGCCGACCGGGACGCCGTGCTGGACTTCCGTTGGCAGCTCGCGGTCGGCGAACAGCCCCTCACCCAACAGGAGTTGGACGAACTCGCGGCCGCCCAGCAGGGCCTGGTCCGGCTGCGCGGCCAGTGGGTGGAGGTGGACGCGGCCCAACTCGCCGCCGCCCTGCGGTTCCTGGCCGCCAGGAGGGACGACCCGCAGCTGGACGCCGCCACCCTGCTGCGGCTCGCCCTGGACGACGGCGCGGTCGTCGACGGCCTCCCGGTCACGGCGGTGCACGCCGACGGCCCGCTCGGCGACCTGCTCGCCGGCCGCCTCGGCCGCCTGCCCGGCGCGCACCGCACCCCGCCCCCGACGGGCTTCACCGAACCCCTGCGCCCGTACCAGGAACGGGGGTTGGCCTGGTTGGACGCCCTCGGCCGGCTCGGCCTCGGCGCGGTGCTGGCCGACGACATGGGCCTTGGCAAGACCGTGCAGACCCTCGCCCTGCTGGCCCTGGAGCACGCCCGCGGCGCCCGCGGCCCCGTCCTGCTGGTCTGCCCGACCTCGCTGGTCGGCAACTGGCAGCGCGAGGCGGCCCGGTTCGCCCCCGGCCTGCGCGTCCACCTGCACCACGGTCCCGAGCGGGAGGGCCCCGACCCCGCCGCCGACCTGGTGATCACCACCTACGGCGTGCTCCAGCGGGACGCCGCCGCGCTGCGCGGGATCCGCTGGCGACGGGTGGTCGCCGACGAGGCCCAGCACATCAAGAACCGCGCCGCCCGGCAGTCCCGGGCGATCCGCTCGCTGCGCTCCGGCCCGCGGATCGCACTCACCGGCACGCCGGTGGAGAACCGCCTCGCCGAACTCCACTCCGTCCTCGACTTCGCCAACCCCGGCCTGTTCGGCACCGCCGAGTCGTTCAAGGAACGCTGGGCCGTCCCGGTCGAGCAGTCCGGCAACCGGGAGGTCGCCGCCCGCCTCCAGAGACTCACCGGCCCGTTCCTGCTGCGCCGCCTCAAGAGCGACCCCGGAATCGGCGAACAGCTGCCCGCCAAACAGGAGTTCACCGTCCGCTGCAACCTGACGCCGGAGCAGGCCGGACTGTACCGGGCGGTGGTCGACGACCTGCTGCGCCGCCTGAAGGGGGCGCGCGGCGTGGAACGCAAGGGCGCGGTGCTGGCGGCCCTCGGACGGCTCAAGCAGGTCTGCAACCACCCCGCCCAACTGCTGCGCGACGGCTCGCCGTTGGGCGGGCGGTCGGGCAAGGTCGAGCGGCTGGTCGCCCTGCTCCGGGAGGCCCTGGCGGAGGGCGACCGGGTGCTGGTGTTCACCCAGTACGCCGAGTTCGGCACGATCCTCCAGCCGCACCTGCGCCACCGGCTCGGCACCCAGGTGCTCCACCTGCACGGCGGACTCTCCGCGCCACGCCGCCAGGAACTCGTCGACCGCTTCCAATCCCCGGACGGGCCAAGGGTGTTCCTGCTCTCGCTGAAGGCCGGCGGGACGGGCCTCAACCTGACCGCCGCCAACCAGGTGATCCACCTCGACCGCTGGTGGAACCCCGCCGCCGAGGACCAGGCCACCGACCGCGCCCACCGGATCGGCCAGCGCCGCGAGGTGCAGGTCCGCCGCCTGGTCTGCGTCGGCACCATCGAGGAGCGCATCGACGAACTCCTGCGGGCCAAACGGGAGTTGGCGGCCGCTGTGGTCGGCACCGGCGAACAGTGGCTGACCGAACTGCCCACCGAGCAGCTGCGCGAACTGCTCGCCCTGTCCGCCGACGCCGTGGGGGAGTGACGCCATGACCAGCGACTCCGACCGCCCGCTCGACCAGTGCCTGGACGCCTTCTGGCAGGGCACCTTCACCCTCCGCCCACCCGACGCGCCCCCGGAACGCCCCGACCCCGCCCTCGACCACCTCGGCCCGAGCGGCCTCGCCGCCCGCGGCCGCGACCTCGCGGAGCTGCTGAAGTCCGACTACCGTCGGCTCGTCGAAGGCAGCTGATCCAGGAACTCCGTTACCAGCGCAGGGAATTCGACCAGCTTATCGGCCAAGGCCGGACCCCTCGGGGTGGAGCGTCGGGGCCTGCCATGCCCGGCGGCGGCACGGGCATCGGGTGGCCTCCGGCCACCGTCGGCTCGTCGAGGGCAGCTGGCCGATCAACTTCCGTATCGGCGCGGCGAATTCGGCCGTTTCTCGACTCGCAGCCGGTCGGGGTGGAGCACCCCGACCGGCCGCGCCGGGGGGGGGACGCCGATCAGGCCGTCCCGCTCTCCCTCGACCATCTGGGTCCGAGCGACCTCGCCGAGCTGCCGGCGTCCGACTACCACCGGCTCGTCGAAGGCAGCTGATCCAGGAACTCCCGTACCAGCGCGACGAATTCGACCGGCTTCTCGACCCACAGCCGGTGCCCCGCACCCGCCAGCACCTCCAGCCGGGCCCCCGGGTGGAGGGCCGCGACCAGTCGCGCCGGGGCGGTGCCGATCATGCCGTCCCGTTCGCCCGCCACCACCAGCACCGGCGCCGACACCGGGGCGGCCTCGCCCGCGCTCGCGTAGAAGGCCCCTCGCATCCACGGCGCGGCCGGGACGAGCTCCGGGTCGAAGGCCGAGGCGCGCGCACGATCGTCCCAACTGCCCCAGAAGAACGGGGTGATGCGGGCGGCCAGCTCCGCCGGGTCGCCCTCCCCGGCGGCCAGCAGTTCCGCCGCCCGCGCCGCGTCCGGGTACCACGGCTGGTCGGCGCGGGCGGCGCGGATCGCCGCGAGCTCCGCCTCGTCCGGCTCCCGGGCGCCCCGGCCGACCGGCGTCACCAGCACCAACGACCGCACCCGGTCCGGGAATTCGGCGGCGTAGCGCTGCGCGGTGAGGGCACCGGCGGAGTGCGCGACCAGGTCGAGGGCGTCCAGTCCGAGATGCTCGCGCAGCGCCTCCAGGTCCTTCGCCTGGGTACCGAACGCGCACGTCGCCCGGTCGGCGGGCTCGGCGGAGCGGCCGCAGCCGCGCGGGTCGAGGCGGATCAGCCGTCGGTGCGCGGCCAGCCCGCCGAGGTCGCCCAGGTAGCGGGCGTCCGCGCCCGGGCCGCCCGGAATCGCCACCAGCGGTTCGCCGTCGCCGAGTTCGTCGTAGTGCAGGGTGGTTCCGTCGTGCGCCGAGAAGGTCGTCATGCGGCCGATGCTGGCACGCCGTCAGGCCGGAGGCCTCCGCGTTCCACGAAGCGGTCGGAACACTCCGGCGTCGCCGAGCTCGCGCCGCAGCCCGGCGGCGTCCCGGTAGTGGTGGCCGCGCATGCCGAGAGCCTTGGCGGCGGCCACGTTGCCGGGCGAGTCGTCGATGAACAGGCACTGCTCGGGCGGGACTTCGGCCCGCGCGGCGGCCGCCAGACAGACCCGGGGGTCGGGCTTGGCCACGCCGAGGCGCGCCGTGTTGACCACCGCGTCCACGGCGGTGTCCAACCCCAGCGCGGCCAGATCGGCCTCCAGGCGGGTGGTGCCGTTGGAGACCAGCAGCACCGGCACGCTCCGGCGGGCCTCGGCCAGCAGCGCCAGCACCTCCGCGTCCACCCGGAACGGCTGGCGCCCCCACGCCTCCACCACCGCCCGGGCCCGCTCCACCGACCCGCACACCGCACGTAGATCGTCCGCCACCGCGGCGCGCCACTGCTCGTCACTGACCCGCCCGGTCACCGCCGGCAGCAACCGCTCCGCCCGGAACGCCGCCCCCGCGACCGTCCCCACCGCCAGCCCGTGCGCCGCGTCCACCTCCCCCAAGTCGCCCCAGACCCGCACCACCCCGTCCAGATCGCACAGCACCGCCCCGAGCCGCCGCCCCGCCACCGCGTCCTCCTCCGTCGTCGAGTCCCGATTCAATACCCAGGTGATCAACTGGACCGGCCTGGCCGACTGGTGCTCGGACACCGACCGCGTCCCCGCACTCCTGGACCACCTGGAGCGCGAGGACGACACCGAGGCCTGGAAGGAACTGGGACTCCGGCTGATCCTCGAACACGACCTGTTGGTGCCCGCCGCCTTCCTCGCACTGCCACGCCTGGTGCGCCTCGCGCCCGACAGCGCACCGGCGCGTGCGCTGGCCGGCGAGATCCTCGAACGCGCGGCGGGCCACCACGGCTGCGACGAACTGCTCGCGGGCTGCGCGGGCGCCGTCGCGGAGTTCCGGGGCCTGCTGGACGGACACCTCCGCACGCGGCCGGCCGACTACCTGGCGGCGTTCCGCGCGTTCCTCGCCACCGAGGGAGAGTTCCACTGGGCCGCCGAACTCGGGGACTTCACCGACGACTTCTACCCCGTGCACTGCCCGCACTGCGCCGCGAAGGTGACGATCGCCATCGGCGACCACGGCCGCTACTCGGCGATCCGCGACTGGACCCTGGGCGACGTGAACCGCCGCAGCCTGCGACCGGCATCCCCGTCGGCCCTCTCCGGCACCGGCCGCCGGATGCACCAGACCGCCACCCGCGACGGGCAGGACCAGCTCTCCCACGGCATCACCCACCTCTACGGCGAAGCCGAGTGCCCCAGCTGCGCCTGCGTGTTCAACCCGGCCGCCGAATACACCGCCGCCAACCGTCCGCCCCTACGGGGAACAGTCTGGTGAGCCGGGCCGCGCTGCCTCCCGTTCGGCCGTGAAGTCGTCGAGGAGCTGGAAGAGCACCTCGACCGCCTGCTTCTCGTCCTCGGGCGGCAAGTCCCGGATGTCGTCCCAGCCGTCAGGCAGCGCCAGGTGCAGGACCAGGCCGGGCCAGGCGTGGCTGCAATCACGGCCTCGACGGGCGACGAGCCATTCGCGCCACCCGGCGAGTCCGGGCCCGCCGTGGCGGACGGCGTGCATGTCGTAGCCGGCCAGGAACGCGGTCACCAGGTGGAAGGAATCCCCGCCGACGAACATGCCGGGACGCCGGCCGACACAGGCGAAGTACTCGCGTTCGCTCATCTCCGAGTGCTGCTTCATGTTCCCCTTCTTCACCGAGGCGGGACAGCCACGAAGACGTCGAGCGCTTCGCGGCGCGCGCAGACGCTAGCAGTCTGCTTGCAATTGCAAGCGGGCGGGGGCAGACTGCCGGTATGGCGGCACTGAATGTGGGCTCGCTCGGGGAGTACATCCGGGAGCAGCGGCGGAACGCGCAGTATTCGCTGCGGCAGCTGGCCGAGGTGGCCGGGGTGTCCAATCCGTATCTGAGTCAGATCGAGCGCGGGCTGCGCAAGCCGAGTGCGGAGATCCTTCAGCAGATCGCCAAGGCGTTGCGGATCTCGGCGGAGACGCTGTACGTGCAGGCCGGGATTCTGGAGGAGCGGGACGAGCAGGGGCCGGGTCTGCGGGCCGCGATCCTCGCCGATCCGCAGATCAACGAGCGGCAGAAGCAGGCGCTGCTGGCGGTGTACGAGGCTTTCCTGAAGGAGAACCAGGCCGCCCGCCCGGCCGCCGACCACCCGACCGACCCCGCGTGACCCGACCCCGCGTGACCCGACCGCGCTGGCGCACCCCGACCGGAGGACCCGACATGCCGATCAGCGAAGAGCTCAAGAAGACCCTCACCGACCCCACCCCGCTGTACGCGCTGGCCGGCGCCGGCGACCTCGCCTACGAGAAGCTGCGCGAGGTCCCGGGCCAGCTGGAGGCGCTGGCCGCCGACCGCAAGGGCACCCAGGACAAGGCCGCCGCCGCCCTGCAGGACGCCGGCAGCAAGCTGGTCGAGGCGCAGGCGAAGGTCACCGAGGCGGTCACCGCGCTGCCCACCGACGTGAAGGAACTCCAGGCCAAGGCCCAGGAGTTCGCGATGCAGCAGGTCGGCCGGGCGCTGGAGTTCGCGGTCAAGGCCAAGGAGGTCTACGACGAGCTCGCCGTCCGCGGCCGCACCGTGGTGGACGCCGCGGGCGCCCGCCCGCAGGACGCCGGCCCGGCGGTCGGGAGCGAGGCCGACGACATCGTGATCGCCGAGGTCGTGGTCGACGAGCCGCTCGCCCAGGACGCCGCCGCGCCGAAGCCGGTCGCCCCGAAGCGCGCCCCGCGCAAGCCCGTCCGCGCCGACAAGGCCGCCGCGGCGGACGCCGCCGACTCCGAGTGACGGGCCCTGGCGCCGGTCGCCGGGGAACGGCACATCGACCAAGGCCGTTGATCCGGGCAGGGTCCATGCCAGGATGGAAGAGAGAGTGAGGAGAGCACCAGGTGCTGTACGTCGATCTCGGGAACCCGTTCTGGTGGCTGGCCACGGCGATCATCTGCTACAAGGTGTTCGCGTTCGTGGACGCGGCGATCCGCCGTGAGGACGCCTACCGCGCCGCCGACAAGAAGACCAAGGGGTTCTGGCTGGTCGTGCTCGGCCTCGCGCTGGGCGCCGACCTGCTGTTCGGCGCGAACCCGGTCAGCGGCCTGCTGGTGCTGGTCGGCCTGGTCGCCGCGATCGTCTACGTGGTGGACGTCCGCCCGGCGATCAAGCTGGTCACCGGCGGCCGGGGCGGCGGTCGTAACGCCGGTCCGTACGGGCCCTGGTAGGCCCACGGGCGAAGGAACGAGAAGGGGCGGCCCCGCGCGGGGCCGCCCCTTCGGCGTGTCCGACCGGGCGTCAGCCCATGATCACCGGCACCGGGTTGCGCTCCAGCAGCAGCACCGCGACATCGTCGGTCAGCGCCCCGCCGTTCAACTCCTCGACCTCGGCGATCGCCGAGTCCACCAGCCGACCCCGGGTCAGCCCGGCGGCCTGGTGATCGGCGATCAGCTCGATCAGGCCCTCCTGGCCCAGCCGGGGCGAACCCGCCCCGACCTTCCCCTCGACCAGCCCGTCGGTGTACAGCAGCAGCCGCCAGCCCGGGTGGAGCTCCACCCGCAGCGCCGGCCAGCTGGACAGCGTGGCGTCGCACGGCAGCAGGCCCAGCGCCGGACCGGCCAGCTCGGACGGCAGCAGCACCGGCGCGGCGTCCGGCCCCAGCAGCAGCGGCGCCGGGTGCCCGGCCAGGAACAGCTCCGCCGACTCCGGCCCGCCCTGCGGGCCCGGCGCGTCCAGCACGATCATGCAGAGCGTCGCGAAGATCTCGTCGCTGCGCCGCTCGTACTCCAGCGTGTGCTGCAGGGTGGTCAGCAGGTGCTGGCCGCTCAGCCCGGCGAACACCAGGGCCCGCCAGGCGATCCGCAGCGCCACGCCGAGCGCCGCCTCGTCCGGGCCGTGGCCGCAGACGTCGCCGATCACCACGTGCACCCGGCCGTCCTTGGTGCGGACGGCGTCGTAGAAGTCGCCGCCGAGCAGGGCGCGGCGGCGGCCCGGCCGGTAGCGGCGGGTGAAGGCCAGGCCGGCGCCGTCCAGCAGCGGGGTGGGCAGCAGGTGGCGCTGGAGGCGGGCGTTCTCCTGGCCGCGGATCTCCGCCTCGACCAGGCGGCGCTGCGACTCGTCGGCGCGCTTGCGTTCCACGGCGTAGCGCAGCGCGCGGGCCAGCAGCGGGCCCTCGGTGTCCTGCCGGACCAGGGAGTCCTGGGCGCCGGCGGCCACCGCGGCCTCGCCGAGTTCGGCGCCGGCGCTGTCGGTGAGCACCACCACGGCGGTGTGCGGGGCGCGCTGCAGCAGCTCGCGCAGCCCGTCCAGGCCGTCGCCGTCGGCCGGCTGCGCGGTGGGCGCGCCGAGGTCGAGCAGCACGCACTGGAAGTCGGGGTGGCGTACGCCGCGCCGGTTGCCGCCGGGCGGCGGCAGCAGGGTCAGCGCCTCGTCGACGCCGTCCACCCGGTGCAGTTCGGCGTGCTCGCCGAGCTCCTCGGCCAGCGACTCGAACAGCCGGTGCTGCGGCCCGTCGCCCTCGATCACCAGCACCCGGAAGTCCGCGGCGCCGGACCGGGCCGGCTCGCGGCCGCCCGCCGGGGTGGCGCGCGGATGCGGTATCGCCGCACCCCGGAGCTGCTGCGCGCCGGGTCGGCTCTGGCTGGGCTCGGCGGCCCCGGCGCCGTTGCTCGCGTCGGGTGCCCGCCCGTCTCCCGTAGCGGGCATCGGTCGGTCCTTCCTTTCCCCGACAGGCCAACGGCCGGTGTCCGTCCACGGTGCCCGCATGGCACCGGGCATCGGGGAGCTTCCCGCGACCATAACGTGATCTCCGAGGATTTCTTCGCCTGAGCGGCGCCGATGTGGTTATTGCCACGCGTGCGGTGGCCGGGGTCCGTAGTGTTTGCGCCCACTGTGGGACCGGAGTTGACGGGAGTTGAGCAGCGGTGACGCGCATCACGCTGGTGCAGGGTGACATCACGGATCAGCGGGTGGACGCGATCGTGAATGCCGCGAACAGTTCACTCCTGGGCGGTGGCGGGGTGGACGGGGCGATCCACCGGGCCGGCGGACCGGAGATCCTCGCCGACTGCCGGAAGCTGCGCGCCTCCCACTACGGCAAGGGCCTGCCGACCGGCCGGGCGGTGGCCACCGGCGCGGGCCGCCTGCCGGCCCGCTGGGTGGTGCACACGGTGGGGCCGGTCTTCCGGCCGGAGGACCGGCCGCAGCGCACGGAGCTGCTGGCCTCGTGCTATCGGGAATCCCTTCGGGTGGCGGTGGAACTGGGGGCGCGGACGGTGGCCTTCCCGGCGATCTCCGCCGGCATCTTCGGCTGGCCGCTGGACGATGCCGCTCGGATCGCCCTGACGACCGTGGCCGAGCAGGCGCCCGACCTGGACGAGGTGCGTTTCGTGCTGTTCGGTGCCGAGGCGTACGAGGAGTTCGCGCGGGTGCGGGACGAGCTGGCGGGGTAGAAAGCAGGGGCGCTGACGGCGCGCCGGGGGCGCGCGACGGCGCACTCGGGCGCTCCCATGGTGGCGCGGCGGGGCGTCAACACGCCAGAGGTATTCGATAACTCGTTCGAGTGAACCGCCGAACGGCTGCCCGAGCGACGCCGAGACCGGAGCGACGCCGAACCCGGAGCGACGCCGAGGCCGCAGCGACGCCGAGACCGGAGCGACGCCGAACCCGGAGCGACGCCAGAGCCTCAGCGCGGCGCCAGCGCCGCCCAGTCCACCGTCAGCTCGCCCTGCCGCCGCCGCGCCGGCACGTCCCGCAGCGGCCAGTCCGCGGCCAGCGCCGCACACGCCGCCACCCAGCGCTGCCGCGCCCCGAACGCCCCCAGCGGCGCGGCCGCCGCCCACGCCCGGTCGAAGTCCCGCAGGAACGCGTGCACCGGCCGCCCCGGCACGTTGTGGTGGATCAGCGCCTTCGGCAGCCGCTCCGCCAGGTCCGACGGCCGCTCCAGGCTCCCCAGCCGGGCCGCGAAGGTCACCGTCCGCGGCCCCTCCGGGCCCAGCGCCACCCACACGTGCCGCCGCCCGATCTCGTCGCAGGTGCCCTCCACCAGCAGCCCGTCCGGCGCCAGCCGACCGCACAGCCGCGACCACACCTCGGCGACCTGGTCCTCGTCGTACTGCCGCAGCACGTTCGCCGCCCGGATCAGCTGCGCCCGCGCCCCGCCCGGCAGCGGCACCTCGAAGCCGCCGCGCCGGAAGTCCAGCAGCGGCGGGTCGGCCATCGGCAGCGCCGCCGCCACCCGCACCGGATCGATCTCGATCCCCACCACCCGGACGTCCGCCCGCACCGCCCGCAGCCGGGCCGCCAGCTCCACCGCCGTCCACGGCGCCGCCCCGTACCCGAGGTCCACCGCGACCGGCGGCGCCGTCGCCGCCCGCAGCGCCCGGCCCGCCGTGTACGCGATCCAGCGGTCCATCCGCCGCAGCCGGTTGGTGTTCGTCGTTCCCCGGGTGATCGTCCCCACCGGCCGGCCCGACCGGCCCCGGGACGACGGCATCTCGCTTGCGGCCATGGTCACCAAGCCTACGCAGCGCCGCACCGGCCCCCCCAGGCCCCCGCAGAGCCCCCCGCCCGCCGCCGGGAATACGGGAACGCGACGACACGGTTGGCATCCTTGACGTCCTACCGCCCGCAGCTCCCGGCCGCGGGCGGCGGCGCGTGAACAGGCAGGAATCTGCCCACACGCACCATCAGCACCACCGACGCAGTGACGGGCAGCGCCCAGGGAGGCTTCCGCAGGTGACCCACCACCTCGTCCGCATGCCCCGCGGGGAGTCGCGGTCCGCAGCCCCTTCGCGCCGCCCCCGCCGGATCGCGATGCTGAGCGTCCACACCTCGCCGCTGCACCAGCCGGGCACCGGCGACGCCGGCGGCATGAACGTCTACATCGTCGAGCTGGCCAAGCGCCTCGCCGACATCGGCATCGAGGTCGAGGTCTTCACCCGGGCGATCAGCTCCGACGACGCGCCGACCGTGCAGCTCGCCCCCGGCGTGCTGGTCCGGCACGTCACGGCCGGCCCGTTCGAGGGCCTGCTCAAGGAGGACCTGCCGGCCCAGCTGTGCGCCTTCACCCACGGCGTGCTGCGCACCGAGGCCGGCCACCGCCCCGGCTACTACGACCTGGTGCACTCGCACTACTGGCTGTCCGGCCAGGTCGGCTGGCCGACCGCCGCGCGCTGGGGCGTGCCGCTGGTGCACACCATGCACACCATGGCGAAGGTCAAGAACGCGGCGCTCGCCGAGGGCGACACCCCGGAGCCCGCGGCCCGGGTGATCGGCGAGACCCAGGTGGTCGGCGCCGCCGACCGGCTGATCGCCAACACCGCCGAGGAGGCCGGCGAGCTCGCCCAGCACTACGACGCCCGCCCCGAGCAGCTGGCCGTGGTCCACCCGGGCGTCAACCTGGAGGTGTTCCGCCCCGGCGACCGGGCCGCCGCCCGCCACCGCCTCGGCCTGCCGCAGGACGCCGCCGTGCTGCTGTTCGCCGGCCGCATACAGCCGCTGAAGGCGCCGGACGTCCTGCTCAAGGCCGTCGCCCGGCTGCTGGAGCGCCGCCCCGAACTGCGCGAACGCCTGGTCGTCCCGGTGGTCGGCGGCCCGTCCGGCACCGGCCTGGCCCGCCCCGAGAGCCTGCACAAGCTGGCCGCCCAGCTCGGCATCAGCGACGTGGTCCGGTTCCGCCCGCCGGTCGGCCAGCAGCAGCTCGCCGACTGGTACCGCGCGGCGACCGCCCTGGCGATGCCCTCGCACAGCGAGTCCTTCGGCCTGGTCGCCCTGGAGGCGCAGGCCTGCGGCACCCCCGTGGTCGCCCAGGAGACGCCCCAGTGGTCGAAGAAGATCTTGAAGGCAAGGTTGATGCCCGTGGTCAAGCCGAGTTCTCCCTTGGGGACGGCGAGGG
>NZ_JBSGDD010000078.1:0-36226 GCF_053602195.1 Kitasatospora sp. NPDC004531
GGCGTGCGGGGCAGGGCCGGGCCGCCCTGCCCGGGGGTCGAGTCGAGGACCGATTTCGCCGGATGCCCCGCCTGGTCGCTTTAGGACATGGCATAAACGGACCAGCAGGAAATTGTTCGAGCACCTAGTGGCGGAGCCGAAGATGGGAGTATGTATCTGGTTCACGCACGACTGCGCGCGCCGGCCGGTCGAGAGACTCCTCCCGGGCTGGCGGAATTAATCCGTGCCCATGCGCTGGCCCAGGACGCGCTGGAGCACGTCAGCGTCCACCGCACGGCGTCCGACCAGGTCACGGTGGGGGTGTTCAGCCTGTCGGCGACGCTGCTGGAGGCGGAGGCGCGGGCGGCCGCGCTGGTGCGGCGGGCCGTCGAGGGTGAGCCCGCGCTGGGCGGCTTCGCCGTGCTGTCGGTGGGCGCGGCGCTGGTTCCGGGCCCCTGGTGGGGCTTCGAGTAGCGGGGGACCGTGGACGGCTTAGGACAGTGCATGTTCCGTCCAGCCGGGACCTGTTCCCTCCGGGCCGCCGGGGCGGCACAGTAGTGGTGTCGGCGGGAGCAGCCGCCGGCCGAAACTCCGGGAAATGAATCCCGGAGAACTCACCACACTTTTTCGGGAGAATTCCGTGCTGGTCACCCGCGTCTCCAAGCTGGTTGCTTTCTCGGTCGCCGCAATTGCCGCCGCGGTCATTTCGGCGGCGTCGGTGGAATACTCCGGAAATGTCGCCGGCGACGTCACCTGGGGCGGGGCGCCCGGCAACCCGGTGCTGACCGCCTCGGGCAGCCTGCACACCGTCCTCGGCCCGAACGACGACGTCACCTGGGGCCGGACCCCCGGCCTGCCCGGCCTGGCCGCGGTCACCGAGAACGGCCCGAACGGGGACGTCACCTGGGGCGGCTGAGCCCCCGCAGGACACCGACGAGCAGATCCGACCGATCGAACTCACGGGGGTGAGCACGATGGAATACCTGGTCCTGGGCGCGCTGGAGACGCGTCAGGGCGGCGTCCTGGTGGACGTCCGGGGCATGCGGCAGCAGAGACTCCTGGCGCTGCTGCTCCTGAACGCCGGGCGGGTGGTACCGATGGACTTCCTGGTGGACGAGCTGTGGGAGGACCCGCCGCCGTCGGCCAGACCGCAGGTGCACAACGCGATCCGCGACCTGAGACGGGTGCTGGCCGCCGGCGAGCACCGGCTGGTGACGGTGGACGTCGGGTACCGGCTGGCGGTGCCCGAGGACGCGGTGGACGCGCACCGCTTCACCCGCCAGGTGCGGGAGGCCCGTGCCGCCGAACGGGACGGGCGGTTCCCGGAGGCCATCCGCCTGCTGCAGGCCGCGGTGGACCTGTGGCGCGGCGAGGCCTTCGCGGGCATCCACTGCCCGGCGGTGACCAGCGCCGCCGTCAAGCTGAACGAACAGCGGCTGACCGCGCTGGAGGACCTGATGGCGCTGCGCCTGAAGGTCGGTGAGACCTCCTCGCTGGTCGGCGAGTTGACGGCGCTGCTGGCCGAGTACCCGCTGCGCGACTCGCTGCGGCGGAGCCTGATGACGGCGCTGTGCCGCAGCGGCCGGCAGGCGCACGCGCTGGCGGTGTACGACGAGGGCCGGCGGTTCCTGGCGGACGAGCTCGGCCTGGAGCCGAGCCCCCAACTGCGGGCGCTGCAGGCGGAGATCCTCGCCGACGCGCCCGGCGTGCACGACACGCCGGAACCGGTGGAGGCCCGCCCGGCGGCCGCGGAGCACCCCGCGCCCGGGCAGCGGCCCAACTGCCTGCCGCACGACCTGGCCGACTTCACCGGCCGCACCGCCGAACTGGCGCTGCTCCAGGAGGCGGTGGCCGGGCGGACGGCGGGCGCCCCGCTGATGCTGTCGATCGACGGCATGGGCGGCGTCGGCAAGACCACCCTGGCGGTGCGGCTGGCGCACCGGGTGACCGCCGACTTCCCCGACGGGCAGTTCTTCGCCGCGCTCGACGGCTTCGACGAGTCCCGGCCGCCGGTCCCGCCCGCGCAGGCCCTGGCCGCGCTGCTGCACGCCGACGGCCTGCCGCCGGAGCGCATCCCGGCCTCGCTGGAGGAGCGCTCCGCGCTGTGGCGCTCCCGGCTGGCCGGCCGGCGCTGCCTGCTGGTGCTGGACGACGCCGCGGCCAGCGCCCAGGTGCGCCCGCTGCTGCCCGGCGCCGGCGAGACCCTGGTGCTGGTGACCAGCCGGCGCAAGCTGAGCGCGCTGGACGGCTCGGTGGCGCTGCCGCTGGACGTGCTGCCGCCCGGCGACGCGGTCCAGCTGCTCGCCCGGGTGGCCGGCGAGCACCGGGTGGCCCGCGAGCCCGTCCGGGCGGCCGAGGCGGCGGCGCTGTGCGGCTACCTGCCGCTGGCGGTGCGGATCGCCGCGACCCGGCTGCGGGACCGTCCGGCGTGGTCGGTGGGCGACCTGGTGGAGCGGCTGGCCGACCCGGAGCGCCGGGCCCGCTGCCTGCGCACCGGCGACCGCGACCTGATGGCGCTGCTCCGCGCGTCCTACCAGTACCTGGACCGGGCGCAGCAGCGGTTCAGCTGCCTGATGAGCCGCCAGCCGGCCGGTTCGTTCGACGTGGACCGGGCGGCGGCGGTGACCGGGCTGAGCGCGGACGAGGTGGAGTGCTGCCTCGACGCGCTGTTCGAGAACAACCTGATCCGGCAGGAGGGGGCGGCCCTGTTCTCGTTCCACAGCCTGCTCCGGGACTGCTCGCGGCTGCTCCCGGAGCCGCCGGACGGCACCGGTGTGACGGTCGGTCAACTCGCCGTCACCGCCGGCGTCTGAGCGGCGGGAGGGTCGTTCCGCCGGCCGTGTCCGGGGCGCCGTTGTCCGGTCATCTTCGTGGAACGCGCGGGCCAGTATGTGGTTGCCGTGTGTCAGTAAGCTCGGGAAATCATGTAGACCTGCTTACTGGCGCTGATCGAAACGGGGACCGATCCATGCTGGACGTTCTGGGGCTCGATGCGGAGGCCGAGTCCATATACCGCCGGATGCTGGCCGATCCACAGGCCGGTGTCGCGGCCTTGGCCAGAGCCTTGGGCCTGACCGAGGACAGAGTCCGCACCGGGCTCGACCGGCTCAGCGAACTGGCCCTGATCCAGCCGTCCGCCCGCGAGGGCATCGGGTTCCGGGCGGTCGGCCCGGAGACGGCGATGGAGGTGCTGCTGGCCCGTCAGCAGGCCGAACTGGCCGCCCAGCAGCTGCGGGTGGAGGCGTCGAGGGCCGCGGCGGCCCAACTGATCGCGGAGTGCTCGGCGTTCCGGCCGACCGCCACCGACGCGTCGTCCGAGCAGCTGAACGGCCCGGAGATGATTCGCGAGCGGCTGGCCGAACTGGCCGGCTCGGTGCGCCAGGAGGTGGCGACCTTCGCCCCCGGCGGCGCCCACACCGAGGAGGACCTGCGGGCCAGCCGACAGCCGAACGCGGCACTGCTGGAGCGCGGCGTGCAGATGCGCACCGTCTACCTGGACAGCGTCCGCAACCACCGGCCGACGCTGGACCACGTGACCTGGCTGAACCTGCAGGGCGGCCAGGTCCGCACGGTGCCCGAACTCCCCATCCGCATGATCATCTTCGACCGGCAGCAGGCGGTCCTGCCGATCGACACCGACGACGCCCGGGCCGGGGCGGTGGTGCTGCGCGGCGCCGGCACGGTGGCCGCGCTGTGCGCGCTGTTCGAGGGCGTGTGGGCGGGCGCGATCCCGGTCGGGGACGCGCCCAGGTGCTGCGACGAGAACGAGATGCCCCCGCACGAGCTGGCGGTGCTGAAGATGCTCGCCCAGGGCCACACCGACGAGGCCATCGCCAAGCGGATGGGCGTCTCGCCGCGCACCGCCCGCCGGTTCGCCGCCAACCTGATGGACCGCCTGGACGCCCGCAGCCGCTTCGAGGCCGGGGTGCACGCCGTCCAGGACGGCTGGCTCCCCGCCACGCGCTGACCGCGGGCGTCGTACCGGCTGCTCGTCACGCTGCTCGGCGCTTCTTCTCCCAGCGGTCCGCGAGGAGGAGCGCCAGCGCGGGCAGCAGCGTCACGCCGTACACCCCGAGCAGCCAGCCGAAGGAGTGCGCGAACGCGGCCGGCACCATGCCGTGGTGGCTGCGGGCGGAGTCGGTGAGCACCACCGTGACCACCGCGATGGCCAGCGCGCCGCCGATCCGCTGGGTCAGGTTGAGCTGCGCGGAGGCGTCCGGGATGGACTCCTGTCGGATCGACTGGAACGCCCGGGTCATCGTCGGCACGATCGTCAGGCCGGTGCCCAGGCCGCGGACCACCAGGCTCACGCAGATCAGCGGGTAGGAAGTGGTGGCGGTCAGGCCGGTCATCGGGACGGTGGCGACCATCGTCAGGCCGATGCCGATCAGCACCGTCGCACCGCCGCCGATCTTCCGCAGCAGCACCCGGGACAGCCAGGCCGCGGTCACCACGCCCAGGCCGCCGGTGGACATCAACAGGCCGGTGGTCACCGCGGACTCGCCGCGGGCGTCCTCGAAGTACAGCGGGATCAGCATCATCGGCGAGTACAGGACGAAGCCCAGGCAGAAGATGTTCAGCACGGCCGTCGCGTACACCGGGATGCGGAACAGCCGCAGGTCGAGCAGCGGGAACCGCGCCGTCAGCTCGCGCCACACGAAGACCACCGCGCCGAGCACCGCCAGGCCGATCGGCACCAGCAGCGCGACGGTGGCCCTCGCGCCCTGCTCGGCGTACTCGTGGATGGCCAGCACCAGCGAGACGGTGGCGGTCGCCGAGGAGACCAGGCCCAGCAGGTCCAGCGGCTTGGCGCTGCCGGCCGGCGGGGCGTCCTTGCGGACCCAGCGCACGGCGGCGAACAGCAGGACGGCGCAGAACGGGATGTTCACCACGTACACCGCCGACCAGCCGCCCCACGCCACCAGCAGGCCGCCGATGGTCGGGCCGAGCAGCGGGCTGATCAGCATCACCGAACCGTTCAGGCCCTGCACCTTGCCCAGGTGCTCGCGCGGCACGCCCCGGGTCAGCAGGATCGTCGAGGCCGGGGTCAGGATGCCGGCGGCCGCGCCGGACAGGCCGCGGAACGCGATCAGCTGGTCCAGCGACTGGGCGGCGGCGCAGCCCAGCGAACCCAGCGCGAACAGCGCCGTCGCCGCGGCGAACACCCGCTTGGTGCCGAAGCGGGTGGCCAGCCAGCCGGTCGCGGGCATCGTCGCCGCGAGCGCCAGCAGGTAGGCCGTCACCACCCACTGCACCTGGTTGATGCCGCCGAAGCGGGCGGTGGTCTCCTGCATGGAGACGTTGACGATGGTGGTGTCCAGCAGCGCGATGAAGCCGCCGGCGATGGCGACCACCATCGTGATCAGCGCGGCCTTGGACGGGGCCTCGCCGCCGCTCTGGGCGGGGGGCGCGTCGCTGGGCTGGTCCGGGGCGACGGCCGGGTCGGGCTGCGGGGGCGCGACGGCGGTGACGGTCTCCTCGGGGGCGGGGGCCTGCGGGGACGGGGCGGCGGGCTTCTTCGACGGGGCGGTGGGCTTCGCGGTGGGCGGCGTCGCGGCGGCGGGCTTGCGGGCCGGGCCCGGCGCGCGGCGGGACTTGTCCTTGGCCGCGTTCACCGTGCTGCGGGCGGACTGCTTGGTGGGCATCTTCGCGGGTCCTTCATCAGCGGGGAGGAGGGGTGGCCGAGTCAGTCGGCGGCGAGCAGGGCGCGTTCGACCTCGTCCAGGACGGCCTCGGCGGCCGGGCGGGCGTCGGGCCGGTTGCGGCAGGAGAGGGTGAGTTCGGTGCGGCCGTCGAGCCGGCAGGTGCTGAGGAACATCTCGGCGTACGGGACGAGCATCGGCAGCGTGTAGTACTCGGTGGGACGGAACTGCGGGGTGCGGTACAGCTCGGTGTCGATCCGGCCGTGGTCGGTGAGGATCGCGGTGCACGGGAAGCGGGTGCCGTCCAGCTCCTGGGCCTCCCGCAGCGAGTTCGCGAACGGGTTGTTGCGCAGGAAGTCCCGCTCCAGGGCGGCGACTTCGCGCTTGCGGAGCATGGCCGCCAGCAGCTGGCTGTGCAGCCGGTTCCAGCGGTCCTCGCGGTGCAGGTCGAGGACCAGCTGGGAGGTCAGGTTGGCGGTGGAGCGCACCTCGCGGTCGTGGCGGCGCAGATCCACCGGAATGATCAGGCGGCCGGCGTCGGCCGCCAGCAGCCGGGAGACCGCCGCGCCGATCCGGGCGGTGACGGCGGACGGCGTCGCGGCGATCGAACGGCGCAGCCAGAGCGCCGTCCCGTCGGCCGGGCCCTGCCCGAGAATCGCGGGCCCGCCTTCGACCCGGGCCGGGACGGGGGCGGCCGGGACGGGCGCGGCGGCGGTGCGGAAGTGGGTGTCGTCGACGGTGGCGGCCGCGCCGACGGTGTCCTCGCCGCGCAGCGCCCGGAACAGGTCCTCGATCCAGTACCGCAGACCCCGGCCGTCCGTGACGATGTGGCTGGCCCGCACCACCAGGCGGGTCACCGGCCCATTGGCGAGGCCGAGTTCGCAGACCGGCCCGGCGACCACGTCCAGGTCGCGGTGGAAGAACGGATGCTCGAAGCCGGCCTCGGCGGGCAGCTCGGTGATCGGCGGCAGGCTGTCCTCGGCACGCCAGTTGGCGCCCCGGCGACGAACCGCGAGACCCGGGTTGGCGGCGGTGGACTGCCGTACGGCGTCGGCGAGTTGCTCCGGCTCGATGCGGCCCTCGCCCTCGATCACCATCTGGATCAGCTGCGGAGTGCCGGTGGCGTTGGCGTTCAGGTAGCCGCGCTCGATCTGCGAGATCCGCCGGGCGTAGACACGGGCCGGGGCGGTGGGGGCGGTGGCGGTGGCGGTCGGGGTCATGCGGCGAGCTCCAGGGTCGGGGCGGCGAAGCCCGTTGACGGGTCGCGGAATTCGGGCACTGCGATGCGAAAGTCCTGGGCCGGACGGGCGGCACCAGGGGTGCGCTGCGCGCGGCCGAGGGCGGATCGCGGGGTCGGGGTCGCGTTCGTCGCCGGGGCGGGTCCGGGCCACGCCGGGTGGGCGGCGGCGGTCGGGGTCATGCGGCGAGCTCCAGGGTCGGGGCGGCGAAGCCCGTTGACGGGTCGCGGAATTCGGGCACTGCGATGCGAAAGTCCTGGGCCGGACGGGCGGCACCAGGGGTGCGCTGCGCGCGGCCGAGGGCGGATCGCGGGGTCGGGGTCGCGTTCGTCGCCGGGGCGGGTCCGGGCCACGCCGGGTGGGCGGCGGCGGTCGGGGTCATGCGGCGAGCTCCAGGGTCGGGGCGGCGAAGCCCGTTGACGGGTCGCGGAATTCGGGCGCTGCGGCGCGAGTGTCCTGGGCCGGACGGGCGGCGCCGGGGGTGCGCTGAGCGCGGCCGAGGGCGGGTTGCGGGGTCAAAGCGGGTCCGGGCCGCGCTGCGGTGTCGAAGTCCGGGTGCGGGGAGCCGAGTTCGCGCGTCGGCTCGGTGTCGGAGGTGGCCGTGGGCCCGGGCCACGCCGGGTGGGCGGGGGTGGCGGTCGGGGTCATGCGGCGGACTCCAGGCTGAGGGCTTCGGTGCGGACGGCGGGGGCGGACGGCTGCGACTGCCACCACCAGCGGACGGCGGCCGGGGCGTAGGTGGCCAGGGCCAGGTGGAGGCCCCGGCCGAGGTCGGCGGAGCGGATCAGGTGGCCGGTGTTGGTGGGGCGCCAGCCCGGGCGCCAGTCGGGGAGGCGGACCCCCGCGAAAGTCTCCTTGCGTAGGTGGGAGGCCTTGATCAGGGCCTCGCACTCGGCGAAGTCCCGCATGGTGGCGGGTTCGCCGGCCGGGCGGCCGAGCAGCGCGCCCAGCCACTGCATCGCGTACGGGCGGTCGCGGTGGTCCTGGAGGTCCACGCCGACGGTCTGGCCGGAGACCAGCGCCACCGTGGAGTACGCGTCGCAGTGCGCGACCGAGGCGGTCAGTCCGAGCGCCGGGACGCTCCACCGCCGGTGCTCGTCCCGGGCCAGCTCACGGGGGCTCAGCCGCACCCCGTACAGGCTCGCCACCGCCTCGGTGATCAGCCACCGGCCGGCGTCGTTCAGCCGGTGGCCCATCCGGTCGCGCGGCAGGTGCGGGTGCCGGGTGACGAGGCAGTCGATGGCTGCCTCCTCGTCCGAACTTCCTTGCAGTGCCGTGCTGTTGAGCGGGCCTCGGGCGGCGGGCGACGCAAGGTCCGGCTGCCCGGGGGCGGCCGTACGGACCTCCACGGTCGCCCGCCGGCCCGTCGCCGCCGGGGTGGGCGCCGGGCCGCCGCCCGACACCCGGCCGGAGGAGGTCGCCCCGCCGGGCACCGCCTCCGGAGTCAGGGACGGCACGACCGCCGTCGCCTCCCCGCCGACCAGGTCGGTCTCGGGACGCTGCTCCTCCAGCCAGTCCCCGGCAGCCTGCGGCGCAGCACGCTCCGGGCCGAACCCACCGGCAAGCTCGACCATGTGGGCCTCCGTCAGCGGCGATCCGCTGCCCCGCCGGACGCCCGCTGCCGCGAGGACCGACCCAGCCTGGCGGGATCGGAGCAGCGCCTCCGTCGGAGCTCCGCCGCCCGACCGGCCTCCGGCGGCCTGCGACGCAGTGCGCACCGAGCCGAACCCGCAGGCCCCACCGGGCAACGGGAGACCGGCCATGTGAGCCTCCGCCAGTGGCGATCCGCTGCCGTGCCGGGCGCCCGCCGCCGCGAGGACCGACCCGGACTGGCGGGACCAGGGCAACGACTCCGCCGGAGCTCCGCCGGCCGGCCAGTGCCCAGCAACCTCCGGGCCGGGCCCGCACAAGGGTTGAGCCTCCGTCAGCGGGGACCCGCCCTCGTGCCGGGCGCCCGCCGCTCCGAGCACCGACCCGGACCGGCGCGGCCGGGGCACGGGCTGGGCGGCCGTCAGCGGGGATCCGCTGTCGTGCCGGGTGCCCGCTGCGGCGAGGAGTGGGCCCAGGTGGCGGGACCAGGGCAGGGTGTCCGTCGGGGTTCCGCCGTCCAGCCAGGCGCCCGCTGCCCGCAGGGCGTTTCGTGCGGTGCCCATCACAGCCTCGCGTCGAACACCGCGGCAGCGTAGGAGCCGCCGTAGGCGAAGCTGGAGAGGAGCAGGCGGCCGGCGGGGGCGTCGCCGGCGAGGGCGGCGACCAGGCCGAGGGCGCCGGCGGAGCCGTAGGTCTCGCCGAGGAGCGCCTTGGGGGTGACGGCGGGGCGGTCGGCGAGGCCGGCCAGGGCGAGGGCGCGGGACTGGGCGACGTCCACCAGGCGGTAGCCGGACGCGGCGGAGACGACCGTGTCGATCTGTTCGGGCGTGGAGTCGGCCTCGGCGAGGGCGGCGCGCAGGGCGCGGGCCCAGGCTTCGCCGTCGCGGCCGATCCGTCCGATGCCGGCCGGTTCGCCGGAGGCCCCGAAGCCGCGCACGTCCGCCAGGACGCTCGCGCCGCGGGCGGCGGCGGAGGCCTCGGACTCCAGCAGGATCGCGGCCGCGCCCTCGGAGAGGACGGTGCCGGTGCCGCCGCCGGGGACGACGTGCGCGGTCTTGGCGTATCCGGGCAGCCGGGCCTGGGTGGCCAGGGCCTGCTCGGGGAACTCGTCGGCGACCACGACCATGATCCGGTCGGCCATGCCGCGGGCGATGACCCGGGCGGCCAGTTGCAGCGCGAGGACGGAGGAGGTGCCGCCGTTGGCGATGGTGGCGGTGTAGCCGCGGTAGCGGTGCAGCATGCCGACGTGTCCGGCGGCGGCGTTGACGACGGTGTTGGCGAAGGTCGCCGGGTTGGCGCCGGTGATGCCCTTTTCGAGGACGCCGCGGTGGAAGTCCAGCACCGAGGTGACGGGGCCGTAGCCGGTGGCGAAGACGATGCCGGTGCCTTCGGCCTCGGCGCGGGACGGCTTGCCATGGCGCTCGTACAGGTCGCCGACGGCGCCGGCGGCGAGCACGCCGAGCGGGTCCATCCGGCGGGCCTTGCTGGGGTTGAGGCGCTTGGCGACGGCCTTGACGTCGATCCGGCCGATCGGCCGCTCGCCGAGGCCGGCGACCTGCTCCAGGGTGTCGAAGCCGACCCGGCCCTCGGCGAGGGCGGCGGTCAGTTCGGCGGTGGAGCCGGCCGAGCCGGCCAGGCCGGCCACGCCGGTGACCACCACGTGGTGCACGGGCTGCGTGTGCCGGGCCGAACGGGCGGGCCGGCCGGGCTTGTTGAGCACGACGGTGGCGTTGTTGCCGCCGAACGCGAAGGAGTTGGAGGCGACCACCTCAAGGGGGGCGGGCCGTCCGGCGTTCGGGACGATGTCCAGTCCGAACGGGGAGTCGACGCCCCGGGTGCTGAGGGTCGGCGGGATGACGCCCCGGTCGATCGCCATGGTGGAGACGATCGCCTCGACCGCGCCGGCCGCGCCCAGGGTGTGGCCGAGCATCGACTTGGTGGAGCTGGCGGGCGGCACCTCGGCGCCGAACAGCAGCTTCACGGCCTTGGGCTCGGACACGTCGTTGGCGGGGGTGCCGGTGCCGTGCAGGTTGACGTAGTCGACGTCCTCGGGGGCCAGGCCGGCGGTCCGCAGGGCCTGGGCCATCGCGGCGGCCGCGCCCTTGCCGCTCGGGTCGGGGGCGGTCTGGTGGTAGCCGTCGCAGGAGAGACCGTAGCCGCCGAGTTCGGCGAGCGCGGTGGCGCCGCGTTCGGTGGCCCGCTCGGCGGACTCCAGCACCATGAAGCCGGCGCCTTCGCCGAGGGTGAGCCCGGTGGAGGCGGACATCGGCGCGCACGGCTCGGGGTCGAGCGCGCCGAGGGCGGAGAAGCCGTACGCGGAGAGCTGGGCCAGCGGGTCGACGCCGCCGCAGATGACGTAGTCGACCTCGCCCTTCCACAGCAGTTCGGCCGCGTAGCCGAGGGCGACGGCGCTGGCCGCGCAGGCGTTGGAGAGGACCACGCGGGGGCCGCGCAGGTCGAACTCGGCGGCGATGTAGTCGCCCACGCACGGGAGTTGGGAGCCGGCGGCCTGGACGGCGTCGAGCACGCCGTCCTTCTCCAGGCCGCGGTGCACGGTCTCCAGGGTGGGCATCGCGCCGAGGCTGGAGCCGACCACGACGGCGACCCGGTCGCGGTCCACGGTGTCCAGGTCGAGGCCGGAGTTGCGCAGTGCCTCGCGGATCGCGGTGGCCGCCAGGGCGTAGCAGCGGTCCAGGTCGTCGGGCTGCTCGGCGGTGACCATGCCGGCCCAGTCGGTGAGCAGCTGGGTGGTGTCGAAGAGGGTGTTGGTGCGGATGCCGGTGACGCCCTGGGAGATGGACGCCCAGCTCTTCTCGACGTCGTCGCCGGCGCCGGTGATCAGGCCCAGGCCGGTGAGGGCGATGCGTTCGGTGGTCTTGGTCATCAGTGGATCCGGGTGGTCAGCGAGGCGGCGATGACGCGGGGCTGGGTGACGGTGCGCACCGGGGTGTCGGTGCCGTCCTGGTCGGCGGCGGCGAGCTCCAGGCCGGGCACCCAGAACGGGGCGTCCAGCAGGGCGACGAGCAGTTCCTCGTCGGCGTTGGCGGACGGGGCCTGCCAGACGACGGTGCCGATCCGCTGTCCGCCGGCGGTGACGGGGGTGCCGGCGGTGAAGGCGGCGCCGGCGGGGGCGGCC
The DNA here is from genome assembly GCF_053602195.1 of Kitasatospora sp. NPDC004531. Lineage (NCBI taxonomy): Bacteria > Bacillati > Actinomycetota > Actinomycetes > Kitasatosporales > Streptomycetaceae > Kitasatospora > Kitasatospora sp. NPDC004531. The sequence continues at coordinate 11,586 of NZ_JBSGDD010000078.1, forward strand.
AGGGCGGTGATCTTGGCGTTCTCGGCGGTGGGCTTGACCAGTTCCTCGGAGCCGAGGAACTCGCCGATCCGGTTCCAGTCGACCATCCAGGCCAGGTCGGCCTCGTGCACCGGCAGTCCGGCGAAGCCCGCGGCGTAGACGGCCATGCCGGCCTCGGCCTGGACGCGGGCCAGGCCCTCGGGGCCGACCTCGGCGCCGCCCTCGGCGAGCACCGCCTCGACGGCGGCCGTGTGGCCGGCCTCGGGGGCGTTGCTGAGCAGCAGGTAGCCGTACTCGCCGGTGGTGCCGACCCGGGCGAGGTGGGCGAGCGCCGCGGGCTCGCCGGGGACGGTGGACTCGGTGACGCCGTGCAGGGTCAGGCCGGAGATGTCGAACTCGACGAACGCGGCGGCCGCGGCCCAGGCCTTCGGGCCCTCGAACGCGGTGGCGCCCCAGCCCTCGGGGGCGACCTCGACGGTGACGTCGGACGGGGCGTCCAGCGCCGCCAGGTAGCCGGTCAGCTCCTCGGCGGAGACGGGGGTGCGGGGCAGCAGCCAGGAGTCGTCGCCGATCTCGAAGTGCAGCAGGATCGCGAACGGCGTGCCGTCCTGGTTCAGCGCCAGCGCCTCGCGGACGGTGTCCGGCTCGACGTACTCGCTGGACTTGGCGAGGAACAGGTCGAGGAACTCGTAGCGGTCGCCGCCGGAGATCCGGACCAGCGGGGCGGTGATCGGGTAGACGCCGATGGCGGTGCGGACGGTGGTGTAGTCGTCCTGCGCGGTGCGCACGGCAACGGTGGTGGTCATGGCTCGGGTGGTCCTTTCGAGGGTGCTTACGGGGTGTCAGATCGCGGGTGCGGGGTGGACGGACAGCTGCCAGGCGGCCTCGGTGGCGGCCGTCGCGCAGCCGATCAGCAGTCCGGAGGAGGTGGTGCGCAGGACGATCTCGGGCGAGCCGGTGCCGTCGGCGGCGGGCGCCAGGTGCAGCCACTGGCCGCTGGTGAGGCGGATCGCGGCGGTGGACGCCCAGATCTGCCGGAAGGCGGTGGAGTCGAGCTCGTGGCGCTTCCCGGCAGAGTGCAGCACCACGGCGGTGCCGGCCGGGGTGTCCGGGGTGAGCCAGAGCACCGTCTCCTCGTCCGCGCCGGGGGCGTAAACGTCGATCCGGACCGGCTCGGCGGCCTGTTCGGGGGCGGTGACCTCCCAGCTGATCCGCTCCTGCGGGGCGGCCAGGCCGAGCGGGTGCTTCTGCTCCCACTCGCGGACGGTCGGGACGCCCCAGCCGAGGCCGGTGGCGAGGCTGTGCCGGTGGTGCTCCAGGGTGACCCAGGCGCCTGCGCTCCAGCGCGGGTTGCAGCCGAAGGCGCGGGTGCGGGGGGCGGGGCTGCGCAGCACCTTCTTGCCGTTCTCGGTCCAGGAGGTGATCCCGCCGGCGTTCGCCTTGACGGTCAACTTCCGTTCGCCGTCGGCGGGTTCGGGGTCTGCGCGGACAACGGTGGGGCGGTCCTGGCCGGTGCTGGCGCGGAGTTCGGTGCGCAGCCGGGCGGTGCCGTCGGCGTCGGGCTCCAGGTGGCGTTCGACCAGGGTGGTGTGGATCAGCCGGACCGGCCGGCCGGCCGGGAGGGTGATCCGGGTGGCGCCGTCGGTCCAGGCGAGGGCGGTGTCGGCGGTGGCGGTCTGCGCGGCGGCGACCACCTCGGAGGTGTCGCGGACGCCGATGCCGGTGCCGATCGGGTGGTGGACGGTGGTGTCGGGGCCGGTCAGGGTGAAGTCGCCCTGGCGCAGTCCGACGGTCTGGAAGATCCGGCCGGGCCGGGTGGTGTACGTGAACTCCTGCTCCAGCACGCCCTGGTGGAGCGTGAGGGTGCCGGTGACCCGGTTGCCGCCGGACCTCTCGCTGACCTGGACGCCGTGCTCGACGGGGTGGATCTCCAGCTCGCGGGCCTGGCCTTCGCGCCAGCCGGCCGAGCGGTCGGCCTCGGCGCTGGGCCAGGTGGAGACGAACACCGGTCCGTGGTGGCCCTCGGCGTGCACGGTGAGGGTGCCTTCGGCGGCGTCCAGTTCGGCGGTGAGGCCGCTGTCGCCGAAGCGGTGCGGTTCGGCCGGCGTCTGGATCCGGATCTCGTACGGCGGTTCGGCGATCTTCAGCGGCCGGCCGGCGCCGTCGGGGGTGGTGAGCGCCGCGTCCAGCATCAGGCCGCGGTCCACGTCGATGGTGGCGTCGAGCTTGAACTCGCCGAGGGCCAGAGCGTAGGCGACGGTGCGGATTCCGTCCACCACCCGTACGTCGGACCGGAGTTCGTCGTCGCGGCCGCCGGCGACGTTGCCGAAGCTGCTGAGCTGGCCGAGCGCGGCCAGCGCCTCCGGGTCGAGGTCGTGGAAGACGCTGCGCAGGATCAGCGGGATGTAGTTGTGCAGCTCGACGTTGCCGTCCTCGCCGGGGACGGTCTCGCCGACCGACACGCAGCCGACCCGCCGGTAGAGCTTGAAGGCGACGGTGTTGGCCGGGTTGACGGTCAGTCGGAGAACCAGGCAGCCGCAGCGCATCATCCACTCGACGGCCTCGGTGAACAGCCGTCCGGTGATGACGCCGTTGCGGTACGCGGGGGCGACGAAGAACATGTCGGCGATCAGCTCGCCGGCCCGGGCGGAGCGGCGTCCGGTGCTGTGGAACAGCCCGAAGGTGCCCACCACCCGGCCGTCGTCGACGGCGATCAGGAACGTCGCGGTGTCGCGTTCGGCGAGTTCGCGTTCCAGTTCGTCGCCGGTGATTCCGCCCGCCACCGGGTTGGGGTTGTCGCGGTGACGGTTGTACAGCTCGGCGATGTCATGCGCGTCGCCCTCCTGGTACGGGCGGATCGTGATGGACATTCCACACCTCCTTGTCTGCTCTGGTCCGAGGGGCGACCGGGGGTCAGCCCTTGCGTTCGGTGGTGACGATCAGCGAGCCGGCGGCGGCGAGTTCGGTGCCGACGGTGGCGCGGACGGAGACGGAGCGCAGGCCGCCGAGCTTCTGGCCGAGCTTGGCCTCCAGGGTGAGCTGGTCGCCGGGGACGACCAGCCGGGAGAACTTCATCGAGCTGATCGAGCCGAGGTAGCCGACGCTCGACGACGGGTCGCCCTCGGCCGGAGCGGGAGCCTCCAGCAGCTCGGCGACGTAGACCACGGCGACCAGCTGGGCCATCGCCTCGACGATCATCACGCCGGGCATGATCGAGTGGTCGGGGTAGTGGCCGGCGAAGAACGGCTCGTTGACCGAGACGCTCTTGACGCCGCGGCCGGAGACGCCGGGGACCACGTCGTAGGCGCGGTCGATCATCAGCATCGGCCAGCGGTGCGGCAGCATCCGCTTGATGTCGTCGGAGGAGTAGGAGAAGGTCTTGGGCTTCTCCTTGACGGCGCCCCGGGCGGGCGCGACGGCGGTGGCCACGGTCAGACCTCGCGGGCTTCGATGAAGTCGACCAGGGCGTTGATGGAGCCGAAGGCCTCGAAGTCGTCGTCGCTGATCAGCACGTCGTACTCGTTGTTGATCATGACGACGATCTCCAGGGTGTCCAGCGAGTCCATCTCCAGGCCGCGGCCGAACAGCGGCTGGTTGTCGGAGACGACCTCGGCCTCGGCGTCCAGGCCCAGGCGGTCGATGATCATCGACTTGATCTTGAGGTTCTTCTCCAGGCGCTGCTCGGCCTGGGTCCGGACGTCCTCGAAGGTGGCGGTGGACATGATGTGCCTTTCGGATATGGGATTGATGGAACGTCAGTTCGATTGGGGGGTCAGCTGTAGAGCATCCCGCCGTCGACGGTGAGCACCTTGGCGGTGATGTACGAGGCCGCCGGGCTGGCCAGGAAGACCGCCGCCTGCGCGACCTCCTCCGGGGTGCCCATCCGGCCCAGCGGGATCGCCGCCGCGGCCTCCTTCAGCTGGGCGCGGGGCACCTTCTTCACCATGTCGGTGTCGATGAAGCCCGGCGCCACCACGTTGACCCGGATGTTCTTCGGGGCGCCCTCGTAGGCCAGGGTCTTCGCCATCGCGATCACCCCGCCCTTGGAGGCGGCGTAGTTGGCCTGGCCGACCCGGCCGGCGATGCCCGAGGTGGAGGCGATGAAGACGATCGACCCGCCGGTCGCGTACATCTGCTTGGTGGCCTCGCGGGCGGTCAGGAACGCGCCGGTCAGGTTGGTGGAGATCACCTCCTGCCACTTGGCGGCGCTCATCGCCGCGAAGTGGCCGTCGGCGGTGATGCCCGAGTTGAGGACCGCGACGTCCACGCCGCCCCAGGCGGTGCGGATCTCCTTGTACATCGCGGCGACCTGCGCCTCGTCCGAGACGTCGGCCCGCACCAGCAGCGCCTTGCGGCCGAGGCCCTCGATCTTCTCCGCCAGCTGCTCGGCCTTGCCGGCGCTGGAGCGGTAGTTGAGCGCGACGTCGCAGCCGTGCTCGGCCAGGTGCAGCGCGATCGCCGCGCCGATGCCCCGGGAGGCCCCGGTGACGACGGCCCTGGTGCCCTCGGTGAACAGCTGCTGACTCATGCCGTGCTCCCGGCGAGGTTGGAGGTGACCTTGTGGCTGCCCGGGTCGAAGCCGTCGACCTCAGTGCCCAGAGCGTGCTTCTCGGCGTGGTTCAGCACCGCCTCGGCGACCGCGAGGTCCAGCACGCCCAGGCCGAACGGGGAGAACACCACGGTGCGGGCGGGCGGCAGTTCGGCGGTGCCGTCGAGCAGCGCGCCGATCTCGGCGGTGACGAAGCGGCGGTGGCCGGCCTGCTGCTCGGCCTTGTGCAGCGAGGTCTGCTCGCGGATCGCGTGGTCGGCGTCGTCGACCACGTTGACCGCGCCCAGCACCGAGGCCACCGACAGGTCGCGCAGCGACAGGTGCAGGATCACCTGCCCGTCGGGGCGGTTCGGGTGGTCGGACAGGTCCAGCCAGTACGAGGAGTCGGTGGTGGCGATCGACACGGTGTCGGCGGCCAGCGCCTGGCCGAGCGTCACGGCCTTGAACGCGATGCCCGGGTACTCGGCGGCGAGCTCCGCGGCGAACACCTTGGCCCGCTCCGGGAAGGCGTCCTGGAGCAGCACGGTCTCCAGGCCGTCGTGCACCTGGGTGAGGAAGTGCACCACCTGGTTGTTGATGGTGCCGCAGCCCACCAGGCCGACCGTGCGGACCTCGCGTCCGGCGTTCAGCAGCCCGGAGGCGAGCGCCGCGCCGGCCGCGGTGCGGACCGCGGAGATCTGGCTGCCCTCCATCAGGGCGAGCGGGTAGCCGGACTCCAGGTCGTTCAGGATGCACAGGCAACTGGCGCGCTGCATACCCCGGTTGGTGTTCTCCGGGAAGGACGAGATCCACTTCAGGCCCATCACCGGGGCCGGTCCGCCGAGGTAGGCGGGCAGTGCGATGATCCGCGAGTCGGAGCGGTGCAGCGGGCGCAGGAAGGTGGAGAACGGGAGGTCGGACTTGCCCTGGCTGTGCAGCACGTAGGCGTTGCGCACCAGGTCGACGACGGTGGAGTCGAGGTCCGCGAGCGCGGCGCGGACGTCCTCCCGGCCGAGGATTCTCATGCCTGGCTCCTTTCTTGGTCGGTCTGCGGCAGGTACTGCCGGAGGTAGGACTCCACCCACTGGTCGTCGTAGATGGTGTCGAGGTAGCGGTCGCCGCCGTCCGGGAGCACGGCGACGCAGGTGGCGCCCGGCTCGATCCAGTCGGCGGCCTGCTGGAGGGCGGCGATCACCGCGCCGGACGAGCCGCCGGCCAGCACCGACTCCTCGGCCAGCAGGCTGCGGCAGCCGCGGATGCACTCCGAGTCGGTCACCTTGACCACCCGGTCGGCGAGGCCGGGGCGCAGCAGGGCGGGGACGACCGCCGCGCCGTGGCCGGGGATGGTCCGCCGGTGCGAGGCCTCCCAGGGCTCCGGCGGGCCGAAGATCACGCTGCCGACGGCGTCCACGGCGACCACCCGGGTGGGCAGCTGCTGGTCGTGGATGAACTCGGCGCAGCCGCGCAGGGTGCCGGTGGTGCCGGCCGCCAGGAACAGGTAGTCGGGGGCGGCGGGGAGGGCCTCCACGATCTCCCGCATGGTGGCGCGGTGGGCCCGCGCGTTGTCCTCGTTGGCGTACTGGTTGGGCCACCAGGCGTCGGGGACGGTGGCCAGCAGGTGCTTGACCCGGGCGATCCGGGCGGGCAGGAACTCGCCGGTGGCGGGGTCGCGGTGCTCGACCACTTCCACCCGGGCGCCGTAGGCCCGCATGATGGCGAGGTTCTGCGGGGTGGTGCGCGGGTCGACCACGATGATCAGGCCGAGCCGGTAGAAGTTGCAGAGCTGGGCGAGGGCGATGCCCAGGTTCCCGGAGGAGGACTCCACCACGGTGGACACGCCGGGCACGATCCGGCCGGTGGCGATGGCCTGTTCGACCATCGACTTGGCGGCCCGGTCCTTGATGGAGCCGCCGGGGTTGAACCGCTCGCACTTGGCGTAGACCTGGAAGCGGGCGGGCGGGAAGAGTCGGTCCAGCGCCACCAGCGGCGTGCCGCCGATGGTGGCGACGATGTCGGGGTCCGACGGACGGTGCGGGCGGGTCCGCACCTCGGCGCCGTCGGGGACGAGCACGGTCATTGCGGCACCTTTCGGCTGATCTGGAGCCGGAGCTCACTGACGTAGCGCTCGCCGTCGGCGTCGGGCAGCCAGGACTCCTCGGGGGCCGGCAGCGGCTCGCTGACGGTGACCTTGGCGTCGGGGTCCGACTGCACCGCCCGGCGGACGAGGTTGGCGAAGGAGAGCACCAGCGTCGGGCTGGTGAAGTCGACCAGGGAGGGCTTCGTCTCCTCGGGGAACTTGACGAAGGCCCGGTCGGGCAGCGCGTTGTCGGTGACCCAGCGGCGCACCGCCAGGTAGTCGCGCATCCGGTCGGCCTTGGGCGCGAGGGCCACGCCGGTGGCGGGCAGCCGCCAGGTCTCGCGGAACAGCACCAGGTCGTCGAGGGTGACCCGGGGGGCGTGCGGGCGGTCCAGGCCGATCTTGAACGCGTCGCAGGCGATGATCGAGATCAGCACCGCGAGCAGTTCGGAGAGGGTCCGGGTGCGGCCGTCGGAGGTGGTCGCGGTGAGCGTGCCGTCGGTCTCGGTGAGGGTGATGGCGACGGCGGGCTCGATCCGCTCCCGCTGGTCGAACGGGGCGCGGGTGAAGCCGATCAGGCGGTCGCCCGCGCCGATCGGGGCGGGCACCATGCGGCCGCTGTTGCGCTTCCAGCCGACCGGCAGCAGCGGCACCAGCCGTTCGCCGCCGATCGCCCGGTTGACCTTGTCGCGCAGCGAGCCGGCGTCGGCCGTCCAGTCCAGGAACGGCAGGTCGAGGGTGGCCAGGCAGGCGTGCAACTCGCCGAGCACGACCAGGTGGTGGCCGTTGTTGACGGCGTCCGCCGAGCGGGCGACGATCTGCAGGTCGGGGCTGTGCACGGCGAGGTGCGGGGAGCGCACCGGGCCGGTGGCGAACACCTCCCGGGTCTTCGCGGCGATCTGCTCGACGCCCAGGTCGATCCGGGTGGCGCCCTCGGGAACCTCGCCGATGACCTCGCGCCACTTCAGCGCCAGCTCCCGGACGGCCTGCTGGACGGGGTGGTTGTGCTCGCCCCAGAACAGCGCCAGGGTCTGCGGCCAGACGTCGGCGAGGGTGACGGCGGCGCCGGGGCGCTGCCGGGCGGCGGCCCTGCGGACCAGCTCGACGACCTCGGCCTCGACCAGTTCGGCCAGCCGGTTGCCGAACCAGTCGGCGGCGTCGGCGACCAGGGCGAGCGGGCGGGCGATGCCGTCCAGGAAGTCCCGGCCGAGCTCCATCCGGCAGTCCCGCAGGGTGTCCTGGTAGACCAGGGTGCGGCCGGCGTAGGCCTTGCCCTCCTCGCGGGAGGCGGCCTGGCCGGTGGTCGCCACGAAGTACGCGTCCAGCGCGTCGAGTGCCTCGACCAGCTGCTCGGCGGTCCCGGCCCGGTCGATCTCCCGCTTGTGGCGGGCGAGTTCGGCGAGCACCGCGTCGTAGCGGACGAACAGTTCGGGGTCGCCGATGGCGGAGACGCGGCGGCGCAGCACCTCCTCGGCGCGGACGTCGACGGGGATGTTGGCGTCCCAGCCGAGCACCCGCTGCCGCAGCAGCCGGTTCAGCGCCTTGTCGACCGCGCTGCGGGCGCCGGCGGCGTCCCAGCCGTGGTCGGCGATCAGCAGGTCGGTGATCCGCTCGGCGCTGCGGTCGCCGTCGGCGAGCCGCAGCACCTGCGCCTCCTCGGGGCGCAGCCGGAGGGTCTTGCGGTTGGAGAGCACCAGCTGCTCGCCGTCGAGGTGGACGTCGGGGCGCAGCATCGGCGGGAACCACCAGCGGGCGCCGGGCTGTTCGGCCATCCAGTCGGCGATCGCGGCGACCGTCCAGCGCTCCAGGGAGGTGCGGGCGGCGGCGACCAGGGCGGGGCCGTGGTCGATGCCGACGGCTTCCTGGGTGCGGCCGACGCCGATCCAGGCGCCGGGGCCGAAGAAGCCGATGGTCTCGGCCTTGGCGCAGTAGCGCAGCCAGTACATGGCGAGGGTGCGTTCGCGCTGGCGGCGCTTGGTCTCCTTGCCGCCGGGGGCGGCGAGCGAGTCGAGGATGCGGAAGACGGTGCGGTTCTGCCAGGCGATGGCGAGGCGGAGCTTGGGGTCGGTGGCGAGGGCGGCGAGGCGGGCGGCCTCGGCGTCCACGTCGGCGCGGTAGGCGGTGTCGAACTCCTCGGCGGTGGCGTCGCCGGCGGCGAGCCGGGCGGCGGCGGCCGGGGCGGCGGCGCCGCCGATCAGGTCGAGGCCGGAGACCGGGAAGCCGGCGTTGCGGAGCAGTCCGACGCCCCAGACCTGCCAGTCGGTGCCGGCCAGCGGGTGGAGCGGGGCGAAGTCCGCCCAGTCCACGGCGCGGGCGGCCTCGACGGCGGGGGCGGTCATCCCGACACCTCCGCCAACTCGCGGGCGGCGGCGGGGGTTTCGGTCAGTGCGGCGGCGAGCCGGGCGATGCCTTCGGTGATCTTCTTGCGGGGCACGTTGCTGAAGCAGAGCCGGATGCCGTCGTTGTGCTCGCCGTCGATGGAGAAGTGTCCGCCGGGGACGAAGGAGATGCCGTGGGCGGCGGCGGCCTGCGCGTAGCGGGTGGCGTCGGCGCCGTCGCGGTGGCGCAGCCAGAGGTAGAAGCCGCCGTCGGGGCGCTGCCAGGTCCATGGGCTGTCGGCGCCGAGTTCGGCGTCCAGCGCGTCGGCCATCAGGGTGCAGCGTTCGCGGTAGCTGTCCCGGTAGCGGTCGATCAGTTCGGTCCAGCCGCTGCGGGAGTAGTAGGCGGCCAGGGCGCCCTGGGCGAGGGCGGACGGCGAGAGCGAGATGATCTCGGCGACCCGGGCGAGGTCGTAGCGCAGGTGCTCGGGGGCGGCGATCCAGCCGGAGCGCAGGCCGGGGGCGAAGATCTTGGAGAAGGTGCCGAGGTAGACCACCTGCTGCGGGTCGAGGGCCTGGAACAGGGTGGTGGTGGTGCCGTCGAAGCCGAGCAGGCCGTAGGGGTTGTCCTCGATCAGCAGCAGGTCGAGTTCGCGGCAGGCGGCGAGGATCGCGGCGCGGCGCGGGACGGAGAGGGTGGCGCCGGTCGGGTTCTGGAAGGTCGGGTTGACGTACAGCAGCCGCACGGTGCGGCCGTCCGCCCGCAACTCCCGGACGGTGGCGCGCAGTTGCTGCGGGCAGAGGCCTTCGGCGTCCTCCGCCGCGGCGTGCAGTCCGAGGCCGGCGGTGCGGAACGCGGCGGTGGCGCCGGGGTAGGCGGGGGTCTGCACCAGGATGGTGTCGCCGGGGGTGCCGAGGGCGAGGGCGACGGCGGTGAGGCCCATCTGGGAGCCGCTGGTGGGGATCAGGTTGTCGGCGCTCGCGTGGCCGTCCTCGCGGGCCATCAGGTCGGCGACGGCGGGCACGAGGGCCTTGGCGACGTGCGGGGTGGTGTACTGCAGGGCGAGCTTGCCGCCGAGGCGGACGAGTCGGGCGAGCTGCTGGGAGATGTCGCCCAGCGGCAGGACGTCCAGGTCGGGCAGTCCGCCCGCCAGGGAGATGACGTCCCCGCCCTTCTCGAACAGCCGGGGCATCTCTGCCGCGGGTCTGGTGTCGGTCCACATGGCTGGCGGTTCCTCAGACTCGGGCCGGGGCGGCGTCGGCGGACCAGTTCTGCACGTAGCGGAACAGTCCGGCCGGGGAGGCCAGCGCCGGGTCGGCGAGGGCGTCGGGGTCGACCTCGATGCCGAACTCCTCCTCGACGGCCATCACCAGGGCGATGGTGTGCAGCGAGTCGACGCCCAGGTCCACGAGCGGGGTCTCGGAGTCGGTGACCTGCACGGCGCAGATCCGCTCGACGAGCTGGTCAAACTGCGACTGGTTCATGGCTGCCCCTCGGGGATGCGGTGACGGTCTGGTGGGTTCGGTGGAGCTCGGACGCTTCGGCGGCGGCGGTGGCGGCGGCCGTCTCCGCGGCGGCGGCGGCCTCGACCAGGCGCTTGGCGGCGGCCCGGTCCGGCTTGCCGTTGGCGGTCAGCGGGACGCTGTCCAGCGCGACGACCCGGTCGGGCATCCGGCTGGGGTCGAGCCGGCCGTGCAGCGCGGCCCGGACCTGCTCGGGCGGGAGGGCGCCGTGCACGGCGAGCACCAGCGGGCCGCTCTCCTGCTCGGGGCGCAGCGCGACGGCGGCGGTGACGCCGGGGAGGCGCTCGGCGGCGTCCTCGATCTCGGTGAGGGCGATCCGCATGCCGCGGCGCTTGATCACGTCGTCGTCGCGGCCGACGAAGTAGAGCCGGCCGTCCTCGTCGAGCCAGCCGCGGTCGCCGGTGTGGAGCTCCAGCGAGCCGTCCGGGCGGCGGACGAAACGGTTCTGCTCCTCCAGCGGGATCCGCCAGTAGCCGGCCATCACGGTCGGGCCCCAGACCACGATCTCGCCGGTCTCGCGGGGGCCGAGCCCGCCGCCGTCGGCGGCCACGATGCGGACCCGGTCGCCGGGGATCGGCGGGCCGACCGAGTCGGGGTGCTCGGCGTACTCGTCCGGGTCGAGGATGGAGATCCGCTTGCACTCGGTCATGCCGTACATCGAGGCGAACTCGGAGCCGGGGAAGACCTCCAGCAGCTCCGCCATCACGGCCCGGCCGGGGCGGGCGCCGGTGTTGGTGAACAGCCGCACCCGGGTGGGGCGGTGGAGCTTGGACTGGAGCAGGGTGAGCATCTGCGCCAGCGAGGGCACCAGCGGGACGACGGTGACGCCGGTGCGTTCGATCAGCCGGAGCAGTCCGACGTCCTCGCTGCGGCGGGCCAGCACCAGGGTGCCGCCGACCAGGGCGGACAGCAGGGCCTGGTAGAGGCCGTAGTCGAAGGAGAGCGGCAGCCGGCACAGCACCACGTCGTCCTGCCGGTAGCCGAGGCAGGCGTTGACGGCGTCCAGCGCGGCGAGCATCTGGCGGTGCGGGCAGACCACGCCCTTGGGGCGGCCGGTGGTGCCGGAGGTGTAGATCAGCATCGCGACCGCGTCCTCGTCGACGTCGGCGCGGTGGCCGTCCTCGGCGGTGGCGAGCACCTGCTGCCAGGCCTGCCCGACCTCGACGGTGCGGGCGGCGCGGCGGCCGGCCTCGGGGCGGCAGACGGCCAGCGCGGCCTCGGAGTCGGCGACGATGTGGTCGATCTGCTGGTCGGTCAGCTCCGGGTGGACCGGGACGAAGATCGCCCCGATCCGCAGGGTGGCCCAGAACAGGGCGAGGAACGCGCGGTCGTTGCCGCCGGCGTACACCACCCGGTCTCCGGCGGCGAGGCCCCGGCCGCGCAGCCAGCCGACCGCGCGGTCCACGTCCCCGCCCAGCTGCCGGTAGCTGACGGTGCCGTCGGCGTCGATCACGGCGGGGTGGTCGGCCCGCTCCAGGAGCGGGTAGGCGAGCAGGTCAGACACCGGCATGGACGGCCACTCCCTCGCTGAGCTCGGCGGCGGCGAGCCGCTGGCGGGCCCGGACGACGTCCCGGGCGGTGTTCACGGACAGCACGTCCAGTTCGGGGCGGTGGCGCTTGAGCAGGTTGGCGAGCGTCTTGGCGGGCGGCAGCGACAGCGTCGCCTCCGGGGCCAGTTCGCCGAGGCGGTCCAGGCACAGGTCCCAGCGGACCGGGCTGACCACCTGCCGCACCAGGCGGGCGCGGATATCCGCCGGGTCCTCGACGACCGCGCCGTCCGCGTTGGACAGCAGCAGCTGGGTGGGCGGACCGAACGGCACCTGCTCGGCGGCGGCCGCGAAGGTCTGCCGGGCGGACTCCATGAACGGGGTGTGGAAGGCGCCGGCCACGCTGAGCGGCTTGACGGTGGCCCCGGCGGGCGGGGCGACGGCCAGCCGCATCAGGTCCGCTTCGAGACCGGCGGCGACGATCTGGCCGGGGCCGTTGAAGGTCGCCGCCGTCAGGCCCAACTCGGCCATGCGGTCGAGGACTTCGCGCTGCTCGCCGCCGACCACGGCGGCCATCGAGGTGGGCGCCTCGGCGCACGCCTCGGCCATCGCCCGGCCGCGGACCGCGGCCAGCCGCACCGCGTCGGCGGGCTCCAGCACTCCGGCGTACACGGCGGCGGTGAGTTCGCCGACCGAGTGGCCGGCCGCCACCGCCCCGCCCGGTCGGACGGCGTCGGCCAGCTCGTGGTGGGCGAGCAGTCCGGCGGCGACCAGCAGCGGCTGGGTGTGCTCGGTGCGGGCGATCTCGGCGGCCGGGGCCTTGGTGCCGAGGTGCACCAGGTCGAGGTCGGCGGCCTGGGACCAGGCCCGCACCCGCTCGGCGGTGGCCGGGTCGCGCAGCCAGGCGGCGAGCATGCCGGGGGTCTGGGAGCCCTGGCCGGGCGCTATGAATGCGAACATCAGTTCGAACCTCCTTTCGGATGGGACCTGCGCCCGGCGCGGGAACGCCCGGCGGGGGGCCGCGTGCTTACGGGCGGCCGGTGGACTTGCGGAAGCGGCGGATCGCCAGGAACGAGAAGCCGGCGAACCAGGCCAGCAGGTTGAAAACCGCGCCGGCCACGCTGGAGTGCTCCCCGTGGAAGGAGAAGCCGTCGTTCAGCGGGTACCGGGCCAGCGTCGCCACCCCGTACATCGGGGTGTAGCGGGAGACCTCCAGCATCACGCCGCTGAGCGGGATGAACAGGTTGCCCAGGAAGGCCAGCGCGGTCATCGTCAGGCCCGGCATGTGCATCACCACGTCGGGCTTCATCGCCAGGCCCATGCCGATGCCGAGCGCGGCGAACACGGCGGCGCCGATCCAGGCCACCAGCAGCGAGACCACCCACACGTTCGCGTCGGCGTGAGCGCCCGTCAGCGCACCCAGCGCTCCCACGATGGCGACCGGCACGCCGGCCATCAGCACCGAGCAGAGCACCTTGACCAGCAGATAGCCGGGCGGGGTGAGCGGGCTCATCGCGATGGTCCGCATCCAGCCCACGGACTTCTCCACCGAGATGGTGGCGGCCGAGCTGACGGCCGCGGTGGCCGCGCCGTACACCGCCTGGCCGATCATCATCCAGGCGGCGAAGTTGCCGTGCGGCAGGTCGGCCCCGCCGGACGGGGCGGTGCGGAACAGCGCCAGGTACAGCACCGCGGGCAGCAGCACCGTGAAGATCGTGGTCTGCCGGTTGAAGCGGCGGCGCAGCTCGTGGCGGACGAAGGTCGGGTTCACCCCGTTGAAGACCGAGGTGCGGGCGGCGGCGGGCGCCGTGGCGGCGGCCATCAGACGTTCTCCTTCTGGGCGTTGGCGACGCTCTCGGCGCGGCCGGCGTTCTCGGTGATGGCCATGAAGGCCTCCTCCAGGCTGCGCGGCGCCACCTCGATGTCCCGCGCCTGCGTCTCGCCGACCAGCACCCGCAGCAGCGCGTCCGAGTCGGTGCAGGTGAAGTAGGTGCGCTCGCCCCGCACGGTGCTGGAGCGGACCCCCGGCGTCCGGGAGACCACGCCCGCCTCGTACGGGCTGAGCACCGCGGAGACGGTGCGGCCGCTGGTCGCGGCGCGGATCGAGGAGGCCGAGCCGTCGGCCACCACCGCGCCCTTGTTGATCATGACCACCCGGTCGGCGAACTGGTCCGCCTCCTCCATGTAGTGGGTGGCGAACATGACCGTCATGCCGCGCGCCGCGTCCTCCCGGACGGCCGCCCAGAAGTCCCGCCGCGCCACCACGTCCATGCCGGCGGTCGGCTCGTCCAGCACCAGGAAGTCCGGCTTCGACAGCAGCGCCAGCGCGAAACGCAGCCGCTGCTGCTCACCGCCCGAGCAGGCCGCGACCCGGCGGGCCCGCAGCTCGGTGATGTTCGCCCGCGCCATGCACCGCTCCGGGTCCGAGCCCGGGTGCAGCGAGGCCAGCATGTGCACGGTCGCCTCGACCGTCAGGTCCGGCAGCAGGCCACCGGACTGCAGCACCGCCGCCACCCGCCCGGCCCGCACCGCCTGCTCGGGGCTCACCCCGAACAGCCGCACCTCGCCCTCATCCGGCCGGGTCAGCCCCAGCAGCATGTCGATCGACGTGGTCTTGCCCGCGCCGTTCGGCCCGAGGAACGCCACCACCTCGCCCCGCCGAATCCGCAGATCCAGCCCGTTGACGGCCGTGAACACCTCGCCCTTGGCGTTGGTGAACCGCTTGACCACACTGGAGAGTTCAGCCGCCAAGGGGGACGCCGTCCCCCTCGACGCCGTACGGTTCTGGTAATCGATCATCATCCGAGTCCTCACGATTCGGCGGAGGTTCGCCTCTTGTGAGCACTACTTTCCAGCCACCCCCTATCGCCCCGAACCGACCCGGCTATCGGCCCCCTATCCCGCCCCGCCAAGACCGGAAGGCGGCCCCGCGAAGCCGCGGAACCGCCTTCTTCTACCGGTGCTGCAATACGGCGCGCCACAGCCGCCGGGGTCCGGCCTCAGGACGGCAGTTGGTCCGGCGCGTCGACGATCGCGACCTGGCGGACCGCGCTGCTGTAGACGACCTTGCCCTCGTCGGCCGAGCCGGGCCTGCCGAGGATGCGTTCGCCGAGGAAGGCGTGGGTGGTCCGGTCCAGGACGAGCTGGACGGTTCCCGTGCGGGGGTCGAGCATGGACACCGCCTCGCCGCGGCGGCCGAGCGCGTCAGTCGCGTCCGCGCTGTAGGAGATGTTCGGCAGCTTGGCCGCGGCCCGGAACAGCGCGGCCTGCTGGGGGGCGGGGCAGGCGCTGTCCATGATCGTGCGGATCAGGTACCAGACCGCCACCTCGCGGCTCACCTGGCCGGTGGCCTGCTCCTGCTGCACCGACGGGTCCGCCTCGATGCGCCGCAGCAGCTCGTCGGGATCGGTCGGCAGGGCGGCCAGCGCGCTGTAGGGGGCCAGCATCAGGCTGGGGCCGGCTTCGTTGGGGGGGACGGTGAGGGAGGGGTTCCCCTCGCCCCACTGGGTCAGGCCCTGCTGCGATCCGTCGACGGAGTGCCACGTCCGGCCGGTGGTCGCCGGCGAGCCGTCGACGGTGTGCAGGACGTCCAGGTAGACGAACTGGTCCGGCCGCGGCCGCGGGGCGTCGGCGAGCGCGTCGGCCGCGAGGTTCAGCGCCGAGACCGCCCGGGCGCTGGACTCGGTCGCGCCGGGGCCGGCGATCTGGGTTCCGACCACGCCGGCGGTGAGCGCCGTCGTGAGCGCCGCGGCGACCAGCAGCCGGCGGGTGGTGAGGCGTCGGCCCCCTCGTGCGGTGGGCTGCCCGGCGATGGCGTCGGCGAGTCGCCGGCGGCCCCGGAGGCGGGCGTGGGTGGTCATGGGTGCGGTGTCGGCTCGGAACTCGGTGAGCCGGATGATCTCGTCCACGGGGAATCCTCCGTCAGTACGTGGGGTGGTCGAGTGCGGTGTGCAGCCGCCGGCGGGCGCGGTTGAGCCGGGAGCGGACTGTGCCGTCCGGGATCCGCAGCGCCTCGGCGATCTCGTGGTAGGTCAGCTCCGCCCAGGCGAACAGCAGCAGGACGTCGCGCTCCTTCGCCGTCAGCCGGGCCAGCACCCCGGCGATCTCCCGGGCCTGGGCGCCGGCCGTCACCCTGGCGGCCACCGCGTCGGCGTGGTCGTCGGCGGCGGCCAGCGGATCGACGCCGCTGCGGGCCAGCGCCCGGTAGCCGGAGCGCTCGGTGCGCTGGTGGCGGTGCAGCAGGTTGGTGGCGATCCCGTACAGCCAGGGGCGGGCGTCCGAGCGGCCCCGGTCGTAGCGGCCGCGGATCCGGAACGCCGACAGGAAAGTCTCGGAGGTGAGGTCGTCGGCGACGACGGCGCCGACCCGGCGGGCCAGGTAGCGGTGCACCGCGGCGGCGTGGCGGTCGTAGATCTCGCCGAACCGGTCGGGCGCGGCCAGCGACGCCCCGATGACCTCGGCGTCGTCGTCCAGCCCGTCCCGGGCCGGCGCGTCCCTGCCGAGCAGCGCGGTCACCGGCCCGCCCGGCGGCCCGGCGGTGTCTGGTCGGTCCTGCACATCGGTTCTCCTTCGCGGTGGCGTGCCGTTGTGCTTCCTCCCTCTATTGCCACCTCGCACCGAACCGGTTCGCCGGATCCGCCGACGAATTCCCGGGACACACCACCGGGCCGCCACCTCCGCGCAGCCTCGTGCCCTCGACGGCAGGATGGCGCGCATGAGCGGTAGCAAGAAGTGTTCGGCCGGCCTGCCCGAGGACCTGGCGGAGACCGTACGCAGCCAGGTCGGCCCGGGCGGCTTCTCCGCCTACGCGGCCGAGGCGTTGGAGCAGCGGAGGGCGATGGACGGGCTCCGCGAGATCGTCACCGCCTTCGAAGCGGACAACGATCCCCTCACCTCCGCGGAGATCGACGCCGCCCGCGCCGTCCTGCGCCACGACCGATCGTCCGCAGTCTGCGCGGCCTGCCCGGCCCCGGTGGGGTGCGGTTGCCACCGGGGTCGGGACTGAGTGGGCGTCAGGGGGCGGAGACCGGGATGTCCGGGCTGAGGTCGAACGCCCTGATCGGGGTCATGCCGTGGCCGTTGAGTTTGACGGTGTTCTCGTGGCTGACCTGGACGCAGGTGTTGTCGTTGTCGGCGGTGGTGGATTCCGCGCCCTTGAGCGCGGCGGCCGGGTCGGCGGGGGCGGCCGGTCCGGTGGCGGGGTAGCTGGCGCCCTGCTTCCAGTCGGTGCCGATCAGCAGCTCGATCGAGCTGCCGCTGCCGGCCTCGACGGCGCCCGCGGGCAGTCCGAGCGCGGCGGCCACCTGCTGGGCGTCGCCCTCCTTGCCGGCCGGGTAGCGGACGGTGGTGTGCTCGGCCGGGGTGTTCTTGCCGGTGGTGGTCTCGCGGGAGAAGCCGGCCCCCTTGAGCACCTCGACCAGCTCGGTGGCCCGCCGCTCGGTGCCGCTGCCGTTCTTCACGACGACGGCGATCCTGTTGCGGGCCGTGCCGTTGGCGGGCGGCGAGGCGGGCTGCTCGGACGGCGGGACGGGCGGCGGCGAGGACGGCGCGCTGCTCGCCCCGGACGGGTCGGCGCTGAGCGACTGGTCGTTCTTGATCGTCGTGAACAGCTTCTTCGCGTCGGGCCCGGGCACCAGCCGGTTCTCGTCCCGGGGGTCGGTCTCGGTCTGCATGGTGGTGAAGGTGACCCGGGACGGCGGCACCTTGTTCAGGTCGTCGGCCAGGCCGACCAGCTTGGTGATCCCGTCCAGGCCGGGGTCGACGGTGAGCGCCTTGGTGGCGGCGTCGGCCAGCGACAGCACCTTGCCGGGGTCGGTGAGCGTCCCGGCGCTCTTCAGCTCGCGGATCATCGACCCGAGGAACGCGTGCTGGGCGCTCGCCCGCCCGAGGTCGCCGCCGTCGCCGAACCCGTGCCGGGTGCGCACGAACTGGAGCGCGGCCATGCCCTTGAGGGTGTGCTTGCCCTGGCTCAACTTGAGGTGCGAGTAAGGGTCGTAGACGTTGTCGCTGACGCACACCGGGACGCCGCCGACCGCGTCCGACATCTTGATCACGCCGACGAAGTCCACCTTGACGAAGTGGTCGATCGGGATGTCGGTGAGCTTGTGCACGGCGGCCACGGTGCAGCCGGGGCCGTACGCCAGGGTGGAGTTGATCTGGCCGCGGCCGCCCTTGGACTTGTTCTTGTTCTCGTCGATGCACTGCGGCAGGTCGGTCATCAGGTCGCGCGGGATGCTCATCACGGTGGCGTTGGAGCGGTCCGCCGAGACGTGCAGCAGCAGTTGGACGTCGGCGTTGGCGCCGGGGCCGCAGTCGCCGCCGATCGCGCAGTCCTCCGGGTTGTCGCGCGAGTCCGAGCCGATCACCAGCACGTTGATCGGGGTGCGCCCGAACTCGTCCGGCACCTCGTGCCCGGCGTCGCCCCCGTCGGCCCCCGCGTACAGCGGCGCGGACTTGATGTTGCCGTTGTAGCGCATGTACAGGTACCCGCCGGTGCCGACGGTCACCACCACCAGGCCCGCCACGCTCCAGGCGACGATCTTCAACGCCCGTCGGCGGCGGCTGCGCTCCTTCTTCGCCGCCCGCCGGCTCCCGGCCCGCCCGCCGTCGCCCCCGGACCGTTGCCGGGGCACCTTGCCGTGGTCCCCGCCCGCTGCCGGCTCGACGGCCCCGGCCTGCCCGCGTATCACATCGCACCCCCGTCGCCCGGCCCTTCCGAGCTTTTCTCCCCCTAATAGATGCACAGAGACCCTCAGATGTTGCACGCGGGGTGCGAACAGCCCACCGGGACGCCCGCCTCCCCGGGCCCCGGTCCGCGTCAGCCGGAATTCGGCGTTGCATTTGTGCACAGAACCTCCATCGCGGACCCACACGGCCCGCAATGGATCGGATGAATAGTGGACATACTCGAATCGCGTCAATATCTATTGACGCGTCCATGGCTCGACCCTAGGATCGCCGATTAGTTTCGGGGAGAACGGGCCACCATGCACTGGGGGATCATGCGGAATTTCCGGTGACGCGGAGCTGCCCTCCAGTAGAATCGGAGGGACGTATGCGCAAGTTGCTCAAGTGCAGCGAGAACCCGCAGGTCGGAAGCTTCCGAGCGCGCTACGAAATCGACCGCCGAGAGCGACCCGAAGATCAGTACGTGTATGACTGTCCGGGCTTTGTCGTGCACGAGCAGCTGCGCCGGACGGCCGCCCCCTACGCTCGACTGGTGGCGGATTTCCCGGTTCGCTGGGTTTATGCCGCGGATGTCGGCGAGGCATTGTCGGGGGGCGGCAAGATCGCCGTCGTTCCGGCCTTGAACGATCTCCAGATCGATCAATTGCGGGAGCTGGTCGAGGCCCATCCGCTGGTGACCCACCTCGGCGTGGTCGCGGACCTGGTCGGCCAGGGGACGCAGCGCGCGATCCAGGCCGGCGCGGCCTCGGTGCTGAACGTCCTGATCCCTCCGCAGGAGTACCGGGCGGTGCTGCGGGCGCTGGCCGCCCAGCTCGCCCGGCCCGTCGCCGACCGGGTGCTGACCCTGGCCGGCTGTTCCACCCCGGCGGCTGCGGCGGGGCCGATCGCCGCGCCGCCGCCGCCCGCGGCCGCCGACGAGGAGGACGCGGAGCTGTTCCGGCTGCTCTGCGGGCCGCTGCCGATCTCCCGGATCGCCGACGAGCTGTTCTGCTCCGAGCGTTCGACCTACCGAAGAGCGCGCAGGCTGTACTCGGCGTACGGCGTGTCCGGCCGTCACGAGCTGCGCGCGGTCTCCGCCCGCCGGCGGTCGCCCGACCCGCTCGCGTCCTGACGACGCAGCCCCTGGCGGCGGGCCCGCCCGGAGGCCCGCCGCCGGCTGCCTACTTCAGACCGCACAGCCGCAGCGCCTGGCTGCGGACGGCGCCGAGGCTGACGTCCTCGTCGTGCACCGGCCCGATGTCGCCGAAGCCGTCGCTCTTCGCCTGGTCGTTGAGCGCGTACTCCTTGCCGTCGGGCGCGACGAACAGCGCGTCCTTGCCGTCCCGGCACTCCAGGGCGCCCTTGTCGACCTTGAACGGCCACAGGTGGACGAAGTTCTCCTCGGCGACGTCCTGCCGGGTGGCGGTGGGCGCCGGCAGCGGGACGGGGGTCTTCCCGGCCTTGGGGTCGCCGCCCACCGCCCCGCATCCGGTCAGCACGGCGAGCGACAGCAGGACGGCGGCCACCGCGCCGCGGCGGGTGATCGCGCTCATCGGGACACCCCCTGGGCGGAGCGCCCGCGGCGCATCAGCGCGACGTAGCCGTCCTCAAGGGTCGGCTCGACCGGCACCGAGCCGGCCGGCGGGATCTCGGTGACCACCCGGTAGACCGTTCCGCCGGGCGAGGCCTGGGCGTTGACCACCGCGAGGTCCCCGACCGGCGGCGGTCCGGCCGTCGTCACGGTGTAGGTGTAGCCGTTCGCGGCCGCCACCACGCCCTCGGTCGCACCGTGGTACACCAGGCGTCCCTTGGTCAGCACCGCCACCTCCGGGCAGGTCTGCGCGACGTCGTCCAGGATGTGGGTGGAGAGGATCACCGTGCGGTCGCCGCCGAGTCCGGCCAGCAGCGCCCGGAAGCGCATCCGCTCCTCGGGGTCGAGGCCCGCAGTGGGCTCGTCCACGATGATCAGGCCGGGGTCGCCGAGCAGCGCCTGGGCGATCCCGAGGCGGCGCTTCATGCCGCCCGAGTAACCGCCGACCCGCCGGCCGGCGGCCTCGGTGAGGGCCACCCGCTCCAGCAGTTCGGCGATCTGCGCGCGCCGCGCCGACTTGCTGTCGATGCCCTTCAACAGGGCGATGTAGTCGAGGAATTCGCGGGCCGTCAGGTCCGGGTACATGTCGAGTTCCTGCGGCAGGTAGCCGAGCGACCGCTTGACGGCGGTGCGTCCGGCGGCGGTGGAGAGGTCGTGGCCGCCGACCGTGACCTTGCCGGAGGTGGCCTGCACGGTGCCGGTGAGGATCCGCATCAGCGTGGTCTTGCCGGCGCCGTTGGCGCCGAGCAGGCCGACCATCCCGCCGTGCAGCTGGAGGTCCAGGTGGTCCAGGGCGCGGAACGAGCCCTTGAACTCCTTGGTCAGGCCTTGGACGGAGATTTCCATGGACAGGTGGCTCCTGGGTGAGGACGGTCGGGGGGAGGCGTGGGCGGTCATCGGCGGATCCGCTGGGTGGCGCGGGCGATCGCGAACAGCACGGCGGTGAGCAGCAGCACGGCCGCCAGGTTGGCGACCGCCCACCCGGCGCTCGGGTGCGGGCTGAGCCCGCGCGGGTGGCCCCGGCCGGCCCAGATCCGGGTGGCGCCCATCCAGCCGTTCGCCACGTAGTCGCCGAGCGGCGAGAACAGGGTGCCGGTCGGCGAGGGGGTGGGGACGACGCTGCTGCTGAAGGCCGTCAGCCAGAACCAGAGCAGCGCCGACAGCACCCGGGCCACCGGCAGCGGCACCCACAGCGCGGCGGAGGAGGAGAACGTCGACAGCAGCAGCGCACCCGGGACGATCACCGTCAGGAACGCCACCACCGCCCAGCCCAGCGCGGCGGGCGAGCGGTCGGCGACCGCGAACCAGCCGCCGGCCACGACCATCAGCAGCGCGACCGGCGCGAGCGCGGCGGCCAGCGAGCCGAGCAGGGTGCCGGCCATCCGCCCGGTGGTGCTCGCCGGCGTGGACTCCAGCAGTTCGGTCAGGCCCAGGCCGCGGATCCGCACGAAGCGGTCGGCCAGCGCCACGCCCAGGCCCACCGTGGTGACCAGGTTGAGCACCACCGCCCAGCCGGCCACCTTGGCGGTGGCCGAGTCCTCGGCGCCGATCCGCGGCGAGGTGATCAGCACCAGCGTCGCGATCCCCAGCAGCGGCAGGACGGCGAACCACAGCACCTTGGCCCGGGTCGCCATCCGGAACTCGTAGCGGGCGGTGACGGCCAGCGCGCTGCCGAACGTCCCGCCCCGGGGGGCGCGGCGGCTGCGGGCGGTGTCGGAGACGGTGGGCGTGGTCACTGCGCACCCCCGGGAGCGGTGCGGGCGAGCTGGCGCTCGCTGTCGGCGAGCCGTCGCGTCCCGGCGAACGCCAGCACGGCGCCGAACAGCACCAGCAGGATCTTGTTCTCCAGCCAGGCGGTGACGTACGTGTCGAACAGCATCACCTGGAACAGCCAGGCGGCGATCACCACCGTGGAGGCGGCGGCCGTGGAGCGCAGCACGGCCTGCGCGAACAGCGCCGCGCCGATCAGGAAGAACGCCGGGCCCAGCGGCACCAGCAGCGCGACCGGCCCCTTGGCCGGGTTGATCCACTGCCCGGACAGCGCCAGGACGGTGATCACCGCCGCCGCCGACAGCGTCACCAGGGCGGTGACCACGGTGACCCGGCGGCGCACCACCGCCGGGTACTGGGTGGGGAGCGTCAGCAGGACCTCGATCAGCCGGTCCCGGGCCGAGGCGGTGGCCGCGGCGAGTCCGGCGGCCACCGGGAAGACGTTCACCAGCACCCGGACCACGCCGATCCCGGTGCTCCTGGCGTCGGCGTGGTCGCCGCCGCCGACCGCGACGGACAGCGCCACGACCCCGAGAGCGGCCGCCAGCGGCAGGCCCAGCGCCGCCGGCCCGCAGCGGCGGGCCTCGTGCATCCAGATCTTTCGTTCCGTCATGCCCAGTACGTAGCGGGCGGCGACGGATCGGTTCACGGTTCGCCGGAGAGTTTTTCCGGCGAACCGTCGCGGAGGGCTCAGCCCTCGCGCACCGCCCGGCCCGGCACCGCGACCAGCCGGACCGCGCACCCGACCAGCAGCAGCCCGCCGACGACCGTCAACGGCCCGGTGGTCCACAGCTCGACCAGCACCCGGCCGACCCCGACCGGGTGCCGGCCGGTGTGCGGCAGGGTGACGAAGGTACCGCCCAGCCAGAGCCCGCCGCCGGCGGTGAGGCCGAGCCAGGGCGCCTTCCAGACCGCCACCACCATGGCCAGCCCGGCGGACAGCAGCGCCGGGCCCAGCCAGCCGGCGATCACCTGCCCGATCGACGGCCCGCCGAGCAGGCCGGACGCCACGGACACGCCCAGGCCGCCGACCAGGTCGGCGGCCAGCACCAGGGTCACCCGGGCCAGGAACACCGACACCGGAGGCACCGGCAGCGCCTGCAGCAGTTCCTTGCGGGGGTCGCGGCGGCCGGAGACCACGCCCAGCGAGCCGAGCAGCACCACCAGGCTGATCGCGGCGGCGCCGAGCCGGTCCGCGTACCCGGGCGGGCTGAGCAGCGCCACGGCGGCGGCGAGCAGCAGGCCCGCGAAGGTGATCGGGCCCAGCGAGCGTGGCAGCATGCCGGCCTGGCGCAGCGTCACCTGGCGGGCGATCCGCCAGGACCGGCCGCGGCTCCAGGGCGACGCGTCCGCGGGGCGGCGGGGCGGGTCGGCGGGTGCGCCGGTCGCGGCCGACTCGGCCACTTCCGTTGCTGCTGCGGGGAGTTGACCCCCGAGCAGCGCGTCGAAGGACGGCGCGCGGGCCGGGAGCAGCCCGCCGCCCAGCAGCGCGTCGAAGGACGGCGGGGCGGCGGTCTCCCGGGTCAGCAGCCGGTCGGCGTCGGCCGCGGCCCCGGCGAGCCGCGCCCAGGAGTCGGCCCGGTCCTGGCAGGGCGCGCAGGCGGCCAGGTGGAGCCGGGCGGCCGGGTCGGTGCCGGACACCCGGACGAACTGCTCCTCGGTCAGGTGGTCGGTCCGGTTCACGGCCGCACCCGCTCGTCCGCCAGCGCGCGGGCCAGTGCCGCTCGTGCATGCGCCATTCTGCTCTTCACCGTTCCCACCGGAATGTCGAGGGCCGCCGCCACGTCTCGGTACGGTAGTTCGTCCACCAGGGCGAGGATCACCACCTCCCGGTGGTGTTCGGGGAGGGCCGCGATGGCCGCTGCGATCCGCTCGCGGGAGGCGCGGGCGAGGGCCTGTTCGGCCACGTCCACGCCGGGGTCGGCCACTTCGCGGGCCTCGTCGATCTCCACCGTCACCGCCTCCACCCGTCGCAGCCGGTTGTGCGCCTGGCGGCGGGCCACGCCGAGCAGCCAGCCGACCGCCGAGGAGTCGCCGCGGAAGCTGCCTGCCGACTGCCAGACGGCCAGCCAGGCCTCCTGGAGGATCTCCTCGGCGCTGGACCGGGTCGGCGCCAGCCGTCCGAGCAGGCGGAACATCGCCGCGGCGTGCCGTTCGTACAGCTGCCGCAGCGCTCCTTCGTCACCGCGGGCGACCTCGGCCAACAGCATCTCGTCGGATAACACCATGAGGTACGTAGCAGCCTTTCACCGTGCGGTTCACCACCGTCCGGAACGCGTTCGCCGCCCGCCGCCGGCCGTGGCCCGGGCCGGACCGGCAGGGGGTACCGGCCCGTACTGCCGGAGCTGCCAGATCGGCGGCAGTCCCTTGTGCGGATCTCCTCGCGCCCCGTTCCATCGAACCACCGGCAGGGCGGCGATTCCCCGAAACCCGCCGGATTCGCCGCAAGCCGGTAACTGTCCGATCAGTCCGCGTATTTGACGACGAGGAGGAATCATGGGCATCCAGGCCATGGACCAGGACATCAAGGACTTCTTCGAGCTCGACGCCCAGATCGAGGTCGAGACCGAGATCGCCACTCCGAACATCACCAGCCTGTCCCTCTGCACCCCGGGCTGCACCAGCCCGGGCGGCGGCAGCAACTGCTCGTACTGCTGCTGACGGACCGGCACATCCGGCGTGCGGCGGGGTCTGCCCCGCC
>NZ_JBSGDD010000079.1:0-34436 GCF_053602195.1 Kitasatospora sp. NPDC004531
GTCAACGAAGCCGCAACCTTGTTGGACGACCGACAGGCCGAGGCGCTGGAGCACCACCGCGTCGGCGTGCAGCTGCCGGCCGCCGGCGGTGACCTGCCAGCCGTCGGGGGTGCGGCGCAGCGCCTCGACCGGGTGGCCGGTGAGCAGTTCGGCGCCCTGCGCGCGGCCGTGCGCGGCGACGGCCTCGGGGAAGGTGCCGAGTCCGCCGCGCAGGCCCTGGAACACCGGGCCGGTGGCGGTGGCGGCGGCGGTGCGCTCGCGGACGGCCTCGGTCAGCGAGCCGCCGCGCCGCGCGAGCGCCAGCAGCTGCGGGACGGCGGCGCGGATCGAGATCTCGTCGGCGTGCCCGGCGTACACGCCGCCGAGCAGCGGCTCGACCAGCCGGTCCACCACCTCGCGGCCCAGGCGGGCGGCGATGTAGGTGCCGATGGCGGCGTCCTCGCCGATCTCGGCGGGCTGCTCGTGCGCGGCCCGCTCCATCCCCTCCGGGGTGAGCACGCCGGACGCCTTCAGCGCGTCCAGGTCGCCGGGGACGCCCATCAGCTGGCCGCCGGGCATCGACCGCAGGCCCTCGCGGGTCCAGATCGACGCCTTCGCGGTGGTCGGCGGCTCCAGCTGCTCGCCGAGGCCGACCGTGCGCGCCAGCTCGACGCCCTCGGGACGGCGGGCCAGCATCGACTCCGCGCCCAGGTCGACCCGGACGCCGCCGACCTCCCCGCCGCGCAGCTTGCCGCCGAAGCGGTCCGAGGCCTCCAGCACGGTGACCCGCACCGGCCGTTCACTGAGGAAGGCGGCCGCGGCCAGGCCCGCGATGCCGCCACCAATCACCACGACGTGAGGTTTCGCCATGCCTCGCAGTCTTCCAGCCCTTATCCCGAATCCGGAATCGGCCCGGACGGCGGCCGAGACCGCCGCGAGGCCGAGGCGTGATCCATCCGGTACCGCCCGTGCGGGTCCGGTGCGCGGGTCCGCGCGTCACAGTGCCGACGGGGCGGGCGAGCGGCCCGCCCGCAACCCGGGGAGGAAATCCGAATGGGAACACGCGTGCGCGCGGCGGGGGCGGCCGGTGTGCTGGCGGCGGCGGTGCTGCTGGCCGGATGCAGTGCGGGCGACAGCGGCTCGTCCGGCAGCAGGGCGGCCGACCACGCGGCGGTCGCACCGGCCGCGGCGGGCGACGCCAAGGCGGCCGCGGGCGACGGCGGCAAGGCGACGGCGGGCGCGGGCGGCGCCGGTGCCGGTGCCGCGCCGTCGGCCGGCGCGACCGGGCAGCCGACGGACCGCCGGATCGCCTACCAGGCCCGGATGACCGTCAAGGTGGACGCCCTGGACCCGGCCCGCGACAAGGCCGTCGACCTGGCCACGAAGGCCGGCGGCTACGTCGCGAGCGAGAGCCGGCGCGGCGCGGGCGAGGGCGCCGAGGCCACCCTCACCCTCAAGGTCCCCTCCGACTCCTACCAGCAGACGCTGGACGCCCTCGGCGGCCTCGGCCTGCGCCTGGCCCTCAGCAGCCAGGCCGACGACCTGACCGGCCAGATCGCCGACGTGGACAGCCGGGTCAAGTCGATGCGGGCCAGCGTGGACCGCGTCCGGGCGCTGATGGCGGACGCCAAGACGCTCGCCGAAGTGGTCTCCCTGGAAAGCGAGTTGACCCGCCGGGAGGCCGACCTGGAGGCCCTCGAACGGCAACAGCAGACCCTGACCGCCCGCACCTCGCTGTCCACCGTCACCCTCGAACTGCTCACCGACGCCCAACGCCCCACCGGTGCCACCACCAAGTCCGAGGAGGGCTTCTGGTCCTCGATCGCCACCGCCCTCGCCGGCGGCTGGCACGCCCTGCGCACCGCCCTCCACGTCCTCCTCCTCATCCTCGCCGCCGGCGCCCCCTTCCTCCTCGTCCTCACCCCCGCCGCCTGGCTCCTCCACCGCCACTACCGCCGCCGCACCCACCCCCGCACCCCCGCACCCACCCAGGAGGACTGACCCCCGCTCAGCGCAGCGCCGTGATCGGGCGGCCCCGGACCGTCCAGGCCGCTGCTGCGCTCGCGCAGGTCACGGCGATCGCGGCGCACAGCAGGGCCGTCGCGCCCAGGGCCCGCCACGGGACGGTGAGGGGTGCCGAGGTGCCGAGCAGGCGCAGGGCGGCTTGCATGGCGCCGAGGCCGGCGGTGGTGACGGCGGTGCCGAGCAGGGCGCCGACGGACACGACGGTGAGCGTCTCGGTGGCGACCAGGCGGAGGACCTGGGCGCGGGTGGCGCCGGCGAGGCGGAGTTGGGCGAGTTCGCGGCGGCGGTCGGCGGTGGTGGTGAGCGCGGCGTGGGCGAGGGCGATCGCGGTGTAGAGGAGGGCGAGGCCGAGGACGCCGGCGATCCGGCGGATCCGGGTCGGGTCGGTGGCCGGGTGGTGCGCGGCCAGCCATTCGGCGCGGGTGGCGAGGGCCGCGCCGTGCGCGCGGGCGAGCTCGCGGGCGCGGTCCTCGGTGCCGGGGGCGAGGCGCAGCTCGATCCGGTCGGTGCGGGCGCCGGGGGCGTTGCGCGGGGTGAGGTAGGCGGGGTTGCCGCCGGTGCCGTCGCGCAGGACGGCGGCGACCTGCAGGGTGCGCCGGGTGCCGTCGGCGAGCACCACCGGGACGGGCTCGCCGACGCGGGTGTGGCCCCATTCCTCGGCGAGCACGACGCTGTCGTCGTCGAGCGCGGAGACGTCCCCGGCGGCGACCGGGAGCCGGGTGACGGCGGCCAGCGCGGCGGGGTCGGTGACGGCGCGGGCCTCGGTGCGCACGACGGTGCCGTCGGCTTCGACGACGGACAGTCCGGCGGTGGCGCTCGCCGAGACCACCGTGCCGGGCAGCGCCCGCAGCGCGCCGGCCAGTGCGTCCCCGTCGCCGTCCCGGGGCGTGAGCAACTGGTCGGCGGCGGTGCGTTCGCGGGCCTCGGCGGCGCGGGCGGCGGCGACGGTCGCGGGGGCGCCGGTGAGCGATCCGGCGAGGGCGACGGCCAGCAGGACGGGCGCGGTGACCGCGCCGGTGCGGCGCACGCCGGTGAGCGCGCCGCCGCGCACCAGTCGGCCCGTCACCCGGCCGCGCGCGGCGGTGAGCAGGCGCAGCGGCGGGCGGGCGAGGACGGGGGCGAGCAGCGCGGCGGCGGAGATCAGCACCATGGGCTGCAGGGTGTAGGTCTTGCGGTGCAGCAGGTCGGCGGGGTCGCCGGCCAGCGCGGTGGCGGTGAGGGCGGCGGCAGTGCCGAGCAGGGCGAGGCCGCACAGCCACCGGCCGGGGGTCATCACCCGGGTGTCGACGTCGGCTTCGCGCAGCGCTTCCAGCGGTCGGACCCGGCCGGCCCGCCAGGCGGCGACGGCGACGGCGGTGACGGCGACCAGCGGGCCGGTGCAGCCGGCGGTGATCAGCGGCCAGGCGGGGGTGGCGATCCGGAAGTCCGCGGGGGCGAGTTCGGCGGCGGTCAGCAGCCGGGCGAACAGCGGCGCCCCGGCCCTGGCGAGTGCGGCTCCGAGTCCGGCGGCGAGCAGGCCGAGCAGCAGGGCCTCGGCGAGGACGCTGCGCCGGACCTGGGCGCGGGTGGCGCCGGCGAGGCGGAGCAGGCCGAGTTCGCGCCGCCGCCGGGCCACCGCGTAGGCGTAGGTGGAGGCGACCACGAATCCGGCGGTGAAGACGGCGACTCCGCAGCCGGTGCCGAGTTGGGCGATCAGCGCGGTCCGTTCGTCGCCGGGCGGCAGCGCGGTGCTCGCGGCGAGGCCGAGAAGGGTGGTGGCCATCAGCGCGACGCCGAGGGCGAGGGCGGTGAAGGGGGCGAGCAGGGCGGGTCCGCCGGCCCGCAGTGAGCGGGTGGCGAGCCTGAGGGTTCCGGTGGTCATGCTCCGTCAGCCAACCGTGCCGGGCCGGTCCGCACAGCCACGCCTGCTCCACCACGGAAGGTAGAGCCAGCTCCACCGCGCGGCGGCGGACGCGGGCCCTAGGGTGTGCGCACCGGCGACGACGAAGGGGGCACCGGATGGCTGCGGACTGCTGGCAGGCGCTCCGCCGGTCCGCCTTCCTGCGCACGGCCTGGCCGTGGCGTTCGGCGGCGTACCTGCTGCTCAGCGGGCTTTCGGGGCTGCTGTTGTGCGTGCTGCTGCTGCTCTGGGCGGCGGTCGGCGCGGCGCTGTCGCTGCTGCTGGTGGGCGTGCCGCTGGTGCTGGCGCTGCCGCTGGCCGGGCTGGCGTTCGGGGCGTGGGAGCGGCGGCTGCTGCGGCTGATGGGCGCGCCGCCGGCCGATCCGCACCGGGTGCCGGACGGCCCGGGCCCGCGGGCGTGGCTGCGGACGCGTCTCGCGGAGGGCGCGACCTGGCGGGAGTGGGGCGGCGCGCTGCTGACGGCGTTCCTGCTGTGGCCGCTGGACCTGCTGGCGGTGGCGGGCGCGCTCGCCCCGGTCGCGCTGCTGGCCACGCCGCTGCTGCTGGCGCTGGACGGCGAGCAGGCCAACGTCCTGAAGGTGTGGCAGGTGCACTCCCCGGGCGCCGCCTGGGCGTCGGCGGCGGCGGGCGCGGTGCTGCTGCCCGCGGCGGGCTATCCGCTGACGGTGCTGGCGGGGGCCCGGGCGGCACTGACGCGAATGTTGACGGGCGGCCAGGAGCAGGTCGGCGAGCTGGTGCGTTCCCGGGCCCGGCTGGTGGACGCCTTCGAGGCGGAGCGCCGCCGGATCGAGCGCGACCTGCACGACGGCGCGCAGCAGCGGCTGGTGGCGCTGTCGATGCTGCTGGGCCTGGCCCGGCTGGACGCCCCGGCGGACGGCCCGCTGCGGGAGCGGCTGGCGGCGGCGCACGCCGAGGCGGACGCGGCGCTGGCGGAGCTGCGCGAGCTGATCCACGGCATCCACCCCCGGGTGCTGGCCGACCGCGGCCTGCCGGACGCCTGCGCGGACCTCGCCGACCGCTCGCCGCTGCCGGTGGACGTGGACGTCGTGCTGCCGGGCCGGCTCCCGGCGGCGGTGGAGTCGGCGGGCTGGTTCGCGGTGTGCGAGGCGCTGACGAACGCGGCCCGGCACAGCGGCGCGTCCCGGGCCCGGGTGGCGGGCCGCCGGGAGGGCGCCGCGCTGGTGCTGGAGGTCTCGGACGACGGCCGGGGCGGCGCGGACCCGTCCCGCGGTACGGGGTTGACGGGGCTGGCCGACCGGGTGGCGGTGGTGGACGGCAGACTGTCCGTCAGCAGCCCGCCCGGCGGGCCGACCCTGCTGCGTGTGGAGATCCCGTGCCCCCTGCTGCCCGACGCCCGCTCCGCCTAGTACTGGCCGAGGACTCCGTCCTGCTGCGGGAGGGCCTGGTGGGCCTGCTGGAACGTTTCGGCCACACGGTCGTGGCGGCGGTCGGCGACGCCCCGTCCCTGCTGGCGGCGGTCGCCGAGCACCGGCCCGACCTGGTGGTGACCGACGTCCGGATGCCGCCGGGCCTGGCCGAGGAGGGCCTGCGCGCGGCGATCGCGCTGCGCACCGAGCGCCCGGGGCTGCCGGTGCTGGTGCTCAGCCAGTACGTGCAGCGCTCGTACGCGGCGGAGCTGCTGGCCGGCGGCGACGGCGCGGGCGTGGGCTACCTGCTGAAGGACCGGGTCGGCCACGTCGAGGAGTTCCTGGACGCGCTGCACACGGTGGCGTCCGGCGGCACCGTGGTGGACCCGGAGGTGGTGCGCCGCCTGCTGTCCCGCCGCCGGGACCCGCTCCAGCGGCTGACGCCCCGCGAGCGGGAGGTGCTGGAGCTGATGGCCCGGGGCTGCTCCAACGCGGAGATCTGCCGCCGACTGGTCGTCTCGGAGGCCGCGGTCGCCAAGCACATCGGCAACATCCTGCTCAAGCTCGACCTGCCGCCCGCCGAGGACACCCACCGCCGGGTCCTGGCGGTGCTGGCGTTCCTCGGCGGCGACGGGCCGCGCTGAGCCTGCGTCAGCGGGCGCTGGCCTCGTGGACGAAGGCGACCAGGCGGGTCAGCGCGTCCGGGTCCATGGTCGGCATGACGCCGTGGCCCAGGTTGAAGATGTGGTGGCTGCCGCCGAGCGCCTGCGCGGCGTGCAGCACCTCGCGGGCCTTGGTCTCCACCACGTGCGTGGGGGCGTACAGCACGGCCGGGTCGAGGTTGCCCTGCAGGCCCTTGCCCGGCCCGACCCGGTTGGCGGCCTCGTCCAGCGGCACGCGCCAGTCGACGCCGACGATGTCCGCGCCGGCCTGGCCCATCAGGCCGAGCAGTTCGCCGGTGTTGACGCCGAAGTGGATCCGCGGCACCCCGTACGGCTCGACCGCGTCGAACACCTTGGCGCTGGCGGGCATCACCGAACGGCGGTACTCGTCGGGGGCGAGCGCGCCCGCCCAGGAGTCGAACAGCTGGATCGCCGAGGCGCCCGCCTCGATCTGGATCTTCAGGAACGCCGAGGTGATCTGCGCGAGCCGGTCGACGAGCTCCGCCCACAGCTCGGGCTCGCCGTACATCATCGCCTTGGTGTTCTCGTACGACTTCGACGGGCCGCCCTCGATCAGGTAGCTGGCCAGCGTGAACGGCGCACCGGCGAAACCGATCAGCGGGGTGGCGCCGAGCTCCTCGACCAGCGCACCGACCGCCTCGGTGATGTAGGGCATGTCGTCCGCCTCCAGCGGACGCAGCCGCTGCAGGTCGGCCTTGGTGCGGATCGGGTCGGCGATCACCGGGCCGACGCCGCCCTTGATCTCCACGTCGATGCCGACCGCCTTGAGCGGCACCACGATGTCGGAGAAGAAGATCGCCGCGTCCACCTTGTGCCGGCGCACCGGCTGCAGGGTGATCTCCTTGACCAGCTCGGGCCGCATGCAGGCGTCCAGCATCGGCACGCCCTCGCGCACCTTCAGGTACTCGGGCAGCGAACGCCCGGCCTGCCGCATGAACCACACGGGGGTGTACGGCACCGGCTCGTTGCGGGCGGCGCGCAGGAAGACGGAGTCGTACGCGGCGCCGCGGGGCCGCTGACCGGACTGGGCTGCGGGGGTCTCACTCACGCCCCACATCCTCGCACGCGGCCGCTCCCCTCCCGGCCGCCCAGCAGGCAAAACGGACACCTCGGACACCCCCGGCGGGCACGGCCGTCCCGGCCTGGCCGATTTCCGGAATTTCGGCACGCCGGAGGAACGAAAGTGCTCGGATTGCGGGCCCGCGCCACCTAGGCTTCCGCACATGGCAGCGGTCGGCGGGCAATCCGCACAGGGTGGAGGAACGGGCGGGGAGTCGGCGCCGATCGAGTTCCGCAAGGCGGTCGAGGCGCTGACCGGGGCGCGGCTGCGCCCCGAGGTGCGGCTGTCCCCGCAGCCCGCCCCGCGCCGGCTGGCCCCATACACCTTCGCGCTCGCCGCCTCGGTCGAGGTGGACGGCGAGGAGCTCGCCGACGGCACGCTCGTCCTGCTGCACGACCCCTCCGCGCCGGAGCCCTGGAACGGGGACTTCCGGGTGGTCACCATGACGCGCGCCGAGCTGGAGCCGGAGATGGCCGGCGACCCGCTGCTGTCCGAGGTCGGCTGGAGCTGGCTGGTGGACGCCTTGCAGGCGCACGGCGCCGCCTTCGCCGAGCCGAGCGGCACCGTGACCAGGTGCCACTCGCAGTACTTCGGGGCGCTGGCCGAACGCGGCGCCTCCACCGAGATCGAGCTGCGCGCCTCCTGGACGCCCGTCGACGGCCGCTTCGAGCGGCACCTGGCCGGCTGGGCCGACCTGCTGTGCGTGTGCGCCGGGCTGCCGCCCGCCCCCACCGCGCTGCCGTCGGCCGCCGACTCCGGCGGCCTCGGCGGCGTGGTCCCGATGCCGGCCCGCCGCCGGCCGCGCAACCCGCACTGACCCCCGCCGCTCGCCCCCTCCGCCGCCGCGCGGTTCGCACGGCTGTCCGCTCCCGGTAGACACCCCGGGGGGACAGCCGCACACCGCGGTCCGGCGACCACCCGCAGGGCTGACGGAGTGTGACTTCGTAGACGCTCCCGGTCGATTACCCGACCGTTTCCGATCACCGCGCTGCCGAGAACGATCGAAACCGTGCGATTTCCGGGCACGTCGCACCGGTCGTATGCGCGATTTGTCCGTATTGTTACTCACCAGATCGTGATCACCCGCTAAAGCCGGTCACGGTTGATGCCGAAGGTGTCAGTGACCCTTTCCAGACGCGGAACACTCCGACCGCCCCCTCGGGGTTCCGTCCGCCACTCCCCCGCAGGAGGCCCCAGGTGTCGGTCCTTCTTGAGCACCCCACAAACGTGGTCGCATACCGTCCGACGAAGCCCACCGCCATGGTGGTCATCGCCGATCCCCGCGTCCGGAACACGGTGACCCGTCACCTATGGGCGCTCGGCGTCCGTGACGTCATCGAGGTCTCCTCGATCGCCGAGGCCCGGCCCCGGATCTCCAACCCCCGCGACATCTGCATCGCCGATGTCCACCTGCCCGACGGCTCCGGCCTGACGGTGCTGGCCGAGACCCGCGCCGCGGGCTGGCCGAACGGCCTGGCACTGTCCGCCGCCGACGACATCGGCGCGGTCCGCTCGGCGCTGGCCGGCGGCGTCAAGGGCTACGTGGTCACCGGCACCCGCACCAGCATGCCGATGCCCGGCCGCCCCGGGCTGCCGATCGGCGCGGGCCTGGCCGGGCGGATGCGCCGCCCCGGCATCCCGGGCCACCACCACCCCGGCATGCACGGCGCGCCCGGCCAGCCCGGCGCCGCTCCCGGCGCCCCCGGTGCGCCCGGCGCGCAGCCCTCGGCCTACCGGGAGCTGTCCGGCCGCGAGGTCGAGGTGCTGCGACTGGTCGCCGAGGGCCAGTCGAACAAGGCGATCGGCGTCGCGATGGGCCTCTCCGCCCTGACCGTGAAGAGCCACCTCGCCCGCATCGCCCGCAAGCTCGGCACCGGCGACCGGGCCGGAATGGTGGCGGTCGCGCTGCGCACCGGCATCATTCACTGACCCGCATCGTCCCTGGTGGCGGCCCGGAGGAACGTTTCCTCCGGGCCGTTTCCGCACCGTCCGCCGACGACCTGTCAGCTGCATCCGGCCAGGACGGAGCTGCCCGCCGGCGCTGCCCGGCGGAGGTCCGAACATGGTCCGACCAGTCGGACAACACTCCCGGCCGTGACACACGACGTACCCTTGGGGGGTGACCGACGCCGTAGCCTCCATCCCAGAAGAGATCGCCCCGGTTCCGCTCCTCGAACCCAGGGACGGACTCCCACCGGTGGTGTCGGACCCGCAGGCGCTCGCCGCGACCATCGCGGCGTTCCGCACCGGCACCGGCCCCGTCGCCGTCGACGCCGAACGCGCCTCCGGCTACCGCTACGGCCAGCGCGCCTACCTGATCCAGCTGCGCCGCACGGGCGCGGGCACCGCGCTGATCGACCCGATCGCCTGCCCCGACCTGTCCGCGCTGGACGAGGCCATCCACGACACCGAGTGGGTCGTGCACGCCGCCACCCAGGACCTGCCCTGCCTGTTCGACGTCGGCATGCACCCCGGCGTCCTGTTCGACACCGAACTGGCCGGCCGGCTGGCCGGCTTCCCCCGGGTCGGCCTCGGCCCGATGACCGAGAACGTCCTCGGCCTCTCGCTCGCCAAGGAGCACTCCGCCGTCGACTGGTCCACCCGGCCGCTGCCCGAACCCTGGCTGCGCTACGCCGCGCTCGACGTCGAGGTGCTGGTCGACCTGCGCGACGCGCTGGAGGCCGAGCTCGACCGGCAGGGCAAGCTCGAATGGGCCCACCAGGAGTTCGCCGCGCTCGCCGCCGCCCCGCGCCCCGCCCCCCGGGTCGACCCGTGGCGGCGCACCTCCCAGCTGCACAAGGTCCGCCGCCGGCGGCAGCTCGCCGTCGTCCGCGAGCTCTGGCAGACCCGCGACCGGATCGCCCGCGAACGGGACGTCTCGCCCGGCCGGGTCCTCGCCGACACGGCCATCGTCAACGCGGCGCTCGCGATGCCGCTGAACGCGCCCGCGCTGATCGCCGTGCAGGGCTTCGGGCCGCGCGTCAACCGGCGGCAGCTCGAACAGTGGTTGGGGGCGATCGAACGCGCCCGGGAGATCCCGGAGAACGCGCTGCCCTCCGCGACCGCGCCGCACGACGGGCCGCCGCCGCCGCGGGCCTGGGCCGAGAAGGATCCGGTCGCGGCCGCCCGGCTCACCGGCGCGCGCGCGGCGGTCACCGCCCTGGCCGAGCAGCACCACCTGCCCGCGGAGAACCTGATCACGCCCGACCTGGTCCGCCGGGTCTCCTGGGAGCCGCCGGCGCAGCCGACCGCGACCGCCATCGCCGACGCGCTGCGGGCGCTGGGGGCCCGCGCCTGGCAGACGGAGCTGGTCGCTCCGGCGCTCGCGGAGGCGTTCAAGGCGGCGGAGGGCTGAGCGATCAGGGGCGCGGGAACTGCGCGACAAGCGCAGGCCACGTCCGTAGGGTCGCGAGCACGTGCAAGTCACTGTCCTGCGTCGCGATCTTGCGGTCGGGTGCCTTCCGCTTCGCGCAGTTCCCCGCGCCCCTGGTTACGCATCCCACTTCTTCGGCTCCTTGCCCGGCGTTGTTACTCGTGGGTAGATTGGTCGCGTAGCAGCGTCGCTGATTTGCGCGCTCGCCCCGCCATCCCCCTGGGAGGAGAGCCCCCGTGCCTCGTACCTCGAGGGACGTCGTCTTCGTCGACGGCGTCCGCACCCCGTTCGGCAAGGCCGGCCCGAAGGGCATGTACCACGAGACGCGGGCGGACGACCTGGTCGTCAAGTGCATCCGCGAGCTGGTGCGCCGCAACCCGAACCTGCCGGTCGAGCGGATCGACGAGGTCGCTGTCGCGGCGACCACCCAGATCGGTGACCAGGGTCTGACCATCGGCCGTACCGCCGCGCTGCTCTCGGGTCTGCCGAAGTCCGTTCCGGGCTACGCGATCGACCGGATGTGCGCGGGTGCGATGACGGCCGTCACCACCACCGCCGGCGGCATCGCGTTCGGCGCGTACGACGTAGTCGTCGCCGGTGGCGTCGAGCACATGGGCCGGCACCCGATGGGCGAGGGCGTGGACCCGAACCCGCGGTTC
Source organism: Kitasatospora sp. NPDC004531 (assembly GCF_053602195.1). Taxonomy (NCBI): domain Bacteria; kingdom Bacillati; phylum Actinomycetota; class Actinomycetes; order Kitasatosporales; family Streptomycetaceae; genus Kitasatospora; species Kitasatospora sp. NPDC004531. The sequence continues at coordinate 11,047 of NZ_JBSGDD010000079.1, forward strand.
GTCTCGGAGAAGCTGGTCGACGAGTCCGCCCTGTTCATGGGCATGACCGCGGAGAACCTGCACGACCGCTTCCCGCACCTGACGAAGGAGCGCTGCGACGCGTACGCGGTGCGCTCGCAGGAGAAGGCGGCGAAGGCGTACGCCAACGGCGACATCCAGCCGGACCTGGTGCCGATCGCGATCCGCAACACCAACCCCGGGATCGGCGAGACCGGTTGGGGCCTGGCGACCACGGACGAGCCGATGCGCCCGGGCACCACCATGGAGTCGCTGGCCGGCCTGAAGACCCCGTTCCGTCCGCACGGCAACATCACCGCGGGCAACGCGGCGGGCCTGAACGACGGTGCGACCGCCTCGCTGCTGGCCGCCGAGGACGTGGCCCGCGAGCTGGGCCTGCCGGTCAAGATGCGCCTGGTGAGCTTCGCGTTCGCGGGCGTCGAGCCCGAGGTGATGGGCATCGGTCCCGTCCCGGCGACCGAGAAGGCGCTGGCCAAGGCCGGTCTGACCATCGACGACATCGGCGCGTTCGAGGTCAACGAGGCGTTCGCCGTCCAGGTGCTGGCGTTCCTGGACCACTACGGCATCGCGGACGACGACGAGCGGGTCAACCCGTACGGCGGCGCGATCGCGTTCGGCCACCCGCTGGCCTCCTCCGGCGTGCGTCTGATGACGCAGCTGGCCCGCCGCTTCGAGCAGCGCCCGGACGTCCGCTACGGCCTGACCACCATGTGCATCGGCTTCGGCATGGGCGGCACCGTCATCTGGGAGAACCCGCACTTCGAGGGTGGTAAGTGACCATGAGCACCACTGAGATGCTGCAGCGCGCCGCCGAGCTGTTCCCCGGCGAGGTCGTCACCACCGCGCACGTGCGCCACCTGGACCTGCCGCTGCAGGTCGGCAAGCTGGCGCTGATCACCCTGGACAACGGCTTCGACCACACCAAGCCGACCACCTTCGGGCCGGGCTCGCTGGCGAAGCTGTCCGAGGCGCTGGACCAGGTCGAGGCCGAGGCCGCCGAGGGCAAGGTGGTCGCCGTCGCGATCACCGGCAAGCCGTTCATCTTCGCGGTCGGCGCCGACCTCAAGGGCGTCGAGGTGCTCAAGGAGCACGCGGACGCGCTGGCCATCGGCAAGGGCGGCCACGACGTCTTCAAGCGGATCGCCGCGCTGCCCGTCCCGTCCTTCGCGTTCTACAACGGCGCGGCGATGGGCGGCGGCGTCGAGGTCGGCCTGCACTGCACCTACCGCACCGTCAGCACCGGCGTCCCGGCGTTCTCGCTGCCCGAGGTCTTCCTCGGCCTGGTGCCCGGCTGGGGCGGCTGCACCCTGCTGCCGAACCTGATCGGTCCGGCCAAGGCCGTCAAGGTCATCGTCGAGAACTCGATGGCGCAGAACCGGCAGCTCAAGGGCAAGGAGGTGTTCGAGCTCGGCATCGCGGACGCGATCTTCGAGCCGGCCGACTTCCTGGAGCAGTCGCTGCTGTGGACCGCGCGCGTCCTCAAGGGCGACGTGGTCGTCGAGCGCGAGGAGTTCGACCGCGGCAAGGCGTGGGACGACGCCGTGCTGTGGGGCCGCTGGGTCGCCGACGCCAAGGTGCACGGGGCCGCTCCGGCCGCGTACAAGGCGCTCGACATCATCCAGCAGGCCAAGGACGGCGACCTGCAGGCCGGCTTCGACGCCGAGGACGCCGCGCTGGCCGACCTGATCATGAGCGGTGAGCTGCGCGCCGGCCTGTACGCCTTCAACCTGGTGCAGCGCCGCGCGAAGAAGCCGTTCGGCGCGCCGGACAAGTCGCTGGCCCGCCCGGTCACCAAGGTCGGCGTCGTCGGCGCCGGTCTGATGGCCTCCCAGCTGGCGCTGCTGTTCGCGCGCCGCCTGGAGGTGCCGGTGGTGCTCACCGACATCGACCAGGAGCGCATCGACAAGGGCGTGGGCTACGTCCACGGCGAGATCGACAAGCTGCTGGCGAAGGGCCGCATCGGCGGCGACAAGGCCAACAAGCTCAAGGGCCTGGTCTCCGGCCACCTCGACAAGGCCGTGGCGTTCGGCGACGCGGACTTCGTCATCGAGGCCGTGTTCGAGGAGATGGGCGTCAAGCAGAAGGTGTTTGCGGAGCTGGAGGCGGTGGTCTCGCCGACCACCATCCTGGCCACCAACACCTCCTCGCTGTCGGTCACCGAGATGGCCTCCAAGCTCCAGCACCCGGAGCGCGTGGTCGGCTTCCACTTCTTCAACCCGGTCGCGATCCTCCCGCTGCTGGAGATCGTCCGGGCCGAGAAGACCGACGACGCCTCGCTGGCCACCGCGTTCGGTGTCGCCAAGAAGCTGAAGAAGACCGCGGTGCTCACCAAGGACGCCCCGGCGTTCGTGGTCAACCGCATCCTGACCCGCTTCATGGGCGAGATCCAGAACATCATCGACGAGGGCACCGCGTTCGAGACCGTCGAGGCCGCGGTCAAGCCGCTCGGCCTGCCGATGTCGCCGATCGCCCTGCTCGAACTGGTCGGCCCGGCCATCGCCCTGCACGTCTCCGAGACGCTGCACGGCGCGTTCCCGGAGCGGTTCACCGTCTCCGAGAACCTCGGCAAGGTCGTCGAGGCCGGCAAGCGCGGCTTCTACATCTGGCAGGACGGCGCCCAGGTCCTCGACCCCGAGGTCCTCGCCCTCCTCACCTTCGGCGACAACGTGCTGACGGAGGAGCAGGTCCGCGCCCGCGCCCTGGACGCCGTCGCCCAGGAGATCGGCCTGATGCTCGACGAGGGCGTCGTCGGCGAGGCACAGGACATCGACCTGTGCATGATCACCGGCGCCGGCTGGCCCTTCCACCTCGGCGGCATCACCCCGTACCTCGACCGCGAGGGCGTCTCCGAGCGCGTCAACGGCAAGAAGTTCCTGGCCCCGGGCCTGGCTTCGGTCCCCGCCTGACAAGGCGTTCCGACAACGGGCGGGCAGCACTCCCCCACGGGAGTCGCTGGCCGCCCGTTGTCGTGCCACGCGGCTACGCTGGACCCGCCGACGCCAGGGAGGATCTCATGACCGCGCAGCCGGACCACTCGGTCAACCCGGACGACGAGCTGATCCCGCGTCCCCAGAAGACCCCCGACGCCCTCCGGGCCGCGCTGGCCGCAGTCGCCCCCCACCGGCTTCCGGAGATGGCCGAGCAACAGGACGAGGCCTTCGCACTCGCCGTCCGGGCAGGCTCCATCGACCCGCTCCGGGTCTTCTTGAACACCTGGGCCGCTCACATCGAGGTCGCCCGCCACCTCGACTCCGCCGCGCGCATGCGCGCGGCGGAGCACACCGTACAGATCCTGGACCGCGACGACCCCCGGTGGAGCGAAGCCGTCCGCGTATGCCTGGAGATCTTCAACCGGGCCTACGCGGCGGTGAACGGATGACCTGGGCCTGGGAGTACCACCCGGACGAGCAGTACGTCGCCGCCGAGGCACCGCCCACCCTTCTGGCCGAGGTGGAACGATGTGCCGACGAGCTGGTCCGCGCCGCCGAAGCCCGTTACCTCGACGGCACGGGCCACCAGGGTCCTGGTGAGCCCATGAAGACGGCTGCCGTCACCAGCGGCTTCTTCGTGTATTTCGTCGCTCCCCGTCAGCAGCGGGTCTACGTCTGCCAGGTCACCGGTCTGTAGCCCGGTATGCTGCCGGGTTTCCGCGTGAAGGGGGCTGGTGGGCGTGGTGGTGCTGGTGCACGGCGGGTTGTGGGACGAGGGGATGGACGGGGAGCGGTTCTGGGGGCGGACCGGGGTGGTGGCGGGGCTGCGGGGCGAGGGGCTCGACGTATCGGCGCCGGATCGGCGGATGCGGGCGGGGAGTTGGGCGGCGGAGGCGGAGCACCTGCGGGAGCGGCTGCCGGCGGGGCCGGTGGTGCTGGTGGGCGGGTCGAACGGGTGCTCGGTGGCGGTGCGGATGGCGCTGGCGGCGCCGGAGCGGGTGCGGGGGCTGGTGTTGGCGTGGCCCGCGACGGCGGGGGACGCGCGGGTGGACGGGCGGTTGCCGGCCGAGGTGGCGCCGCTGCTGGCGGGCGGGGTGCTGCGCGGGGTCGCGGACGGGGAGTTGACGGGGCTTCGGATGCCGGTGGCGGTGCTGCCGGCGGTGCCGGAGAACCCGGTGCACCAGCGGCGGACGGCGCAGGCGCTGCTGGCGCTGGTGCCGGGGGCGGTGGAGCTGCCGGGGTGTCCGGAGCCGCCGCACCCGGCGTTCCGGCCGGAGGGGCTGGTGGCGGCGGTGAAGGCGTTCGTCGACGCCTGCTGACACCGGGTCGTACCGGACCCCCCGGTGGTCCGGCGTCCGCGGATCACCGGTCAGACTGGGCCGGTGAACACTCGACGCCCCTGTCCCTGCTGCGGTCACCTGGTCTTCGACGCCGAGGACGACGGGCCCGGCTCGTACGAGATCTGCCCGGTCTGTTTCTGGGAGGACGACCTGATGCAGCTCCGGTGGCCGCTCAGCGCCGCCGGCGCCAACCACATCCCGCTGGTCGAGGCGCAACAGAACTTCCGTGCCTTCGGGGCCTGTGACCAGTACGCACGGCGCCATGTGCGGCCGGCCGCGGACGACGAGCCGGTGGATGCCGCCTGGCGTCCGATCGACCCGCTCACGGACCGCTTCGAGGCGCCGAACAGCGCGGAGCGGCGTCCCTGGCCCGAGGACCTGTCCGTCCTGTGCTGGTGGCTGCCGAGCTTCTGGGGGTGCCCGTAGCGCCTGTGCGGCGGGGGTCAGGCGTCCTTGAGCCAGTCCTCGGTGCGGCCGTGGCGGCCGAGGCCGACGGCGTCGAACTCGTCGGGGTGGCCGTCGGCGTGGGCGCCGAGGTGGCGCAGGGCGAGGGAGAGCAGGCGGTAGCCCGGTTCGAGGAGGGGGCCGAAGGTGAGGGCGCCGGCGGTCCAGACGGCGGCGGACTGGTCGCCGGTGCCGCCCCAGATGTCGGCCTCGACGTAGGCGACGGGGCCGGTCGCGGACCAGGCGGCGAGGGTGCGTTCGAAGCCGCTCGGGAGCATCCGGAACGGGGCGAGCCGGGGGCCGTCGCCGCTGACCGCCTCGTCCAGTGCGTCGCTCATCGGGAGCAGCGCGAGGCCCTGGGCGAGCGGGACGACGCGGGTGGCGGGGAGGTCGGCGGCGTTGGCGCGGAGCAGGGTCTCGGCCGCGACGACGGCTTCCAGGTAGTAGCCCATGGTCGGCCGGTCCTACTTCTTGAGGCGGTAGATGACGGTGTCCCCGGTGACGCCGACGACCTCGTAGTGGGTGCTGAGCAGGCTGGCGATGCGGGGGACGAAGTCGGGCTGGTAGGGGGCGGTGCCGGAGTCGTCGACGACGACCTCGGGGAAGCCGTTGGTGGAGATCTCGTTGTCGAAGGTCTGCCAGGCCTCGGCGACGGAGTACTGCTCGCCGACCTTCTCGCCGCCCTTGCCGCCGCTGAAGTTGGTGAGGAAGCCGGCGGTGAGGTAGCGGGTGGCGGGGCGCCGGTCGGCGAGCCAGTAGAGCTCGGGGTGCATGCCCCAGATCAGGACGGTGTCCTTGGGGGTGGTCTGGGCGGCGATGGCGGTGGCGACCTCGGTGGTCTGGGTGAGGCGCTGGCCGGGCCACAGGACGGCGAGGCCCCAGAAGAAGCTGCACGCGAGGGTGGAGTAGACCAGGACGGGCTTCCACGGGACGGCGGAGGTGGCGACGGCGCCGACGCCGAGCAGGACCAGCGGGGGCATCAGCTGGAGGTAGTAGTGGCCGAAGAAGTGGAAGCCGACGGAGACGGCGATCACCGAGGAGGCGAGCCACATCCACAGGTCGACGGTGGAGCCGTGCTGGGGGCCGCGGGCGGGGACGGGTCGTCGGCGGTGGCGCAGCCACAGGCGGTGCGCGAGGGGCAGCAGGAAGGCGAGGCCGGCGCTCATCAGGATGGCGGAGTTGCCGAGCGCGCGGCCGAGCATCTGGGGCCAGTTGGAGCCGAGTCCGGCGTAGTCGCCGGAGCCGGTGACGACCCAGAACAGGAAGCCCTTGGGTTTGGTGAGGATGACGGCGACCAGCGCTATCGGCAGCGCGAACCCGAAGCCGATCTTGGCGAGGGCGGGGGGCCAGCGCACGCCGCGGCGGCGGGCGTCCTGGAGGAGCATCCACAGCACGGGGAGCATGACGGCGCCGCCGGTCTGCTTGGTGAGCGAGCAGAGCGCGACCGCGATGCCGGCAGCCAGCCAGCGGCGGCGTTCGGCGTAGCGGAAGGCGGCGACCATGGCGGGCAGCATGAAGACTTCGAAGGTCGCGGCCTGGGTGTCCTCGGGCGAGAGTCCGATGGAGACCAGCAGGTAGAGGATGCCGGCGCAGCGTCCGGCGCGGTCGCCCCAGCGGCCGCGGGCGAGCGAGGCGAGCAGGATCGCGGTGGCGAGGTGGGCCACGATCGCGAGGGTGCGCAGCGGCCAGAGCGAGGCGGAGCCGAAGAGCGCGAAGCAGGCTTCGTACAGCCAGGGCAGCAGCGGGGGTTTGCGGTCGACGACGGTGTCGTAGAGGACGCCGCCGTCGGCGAGCATCCGGGCCTGGGTGGCGAGGTAGCCCTCGTCGGGGCTCCACACGGGGCGCAGGAAGGACGGCAGGTGGGTCAGGGTGGCCAGCACGGCGAGCAGCGGGACCAGTCTGGTCCAGTACCCGGTGCGCAGGCGCTCTGGGAGGCGCTCGGCAAGGGCACGTCGCGGGTTGCTCGTGAGGGTGATGGACACGGGTGACAACCTACCGGGCGTGGGCGGGCGTAGTCAGGGCCACTCCACCAATGAGTGCGACGGTCCGACAATAAGCGCACCGCCACGGGGCCGAAAGGCGGTCCCGCGACGGTGCGCCGGGGGGATTGCGGGCGGTCAGTTCCGCGCGAAGGAGCGGGTGCTGACCAGGGCTTCGATCTTCTTGGCGAGGGCGGGGGCGGTGAGCCCGATCTCGTCGAGGATCTCGCCGCGCGAAGCGTGGTCGAGGAATTCCTGCGGGATGCCGAAGTCGCGCAGCGGCACATCCACGTCGGCGTCGCGCAGCGCCTGGGCGATGGCGGAGCCGACGCCGCCGGCCCGGCCGTTGTCCTCGACGGTGACGACCAGTCGGTGCTGGGCGGCGAGGCCCGGCAGCGCGGCGTCGACGGGCTTGACCCAGCGGGGGTCGACCACGGTGCTGGTGATGCCCTGTTCGGCGAGGATCCCGGCGACCTCCAGGCAGGTGGGGGCCATCGCGCCGATGGAGACGATCAGGACGTCGGCGGCCTCGTCGGCGGAGCCGTCCTCGGGGCGGCGCAGCACGTCCATGCCGCCGACGGTGCCGACGGCGGGGACGGCGGGGCCGACGTTGCCCTTGGAGTAGCGGACCACGGTGGGGGCGTCGTCGACCTCGACGGCCTCGCGCAGCTGGAGCCGGACCTGCTCGGCGTCGCGCGGGGCGGCGAGCCGCAGGCCGGGGACGACCTGCAGGATCGACATGTCCCACATGCCGTTGTGGGAGGCGCCGTCGGTGCCGGTGACGCCGGCCCGGTCGAGGACGAAGGTGACGCCGAGCCGGTGCAGGGCGACGTCCATCAGGACCTGGTCGAAGGCGCGGTTGAGGAAGGTGGCGTAGACCGCGACGACCGGGTGCAGGCCGTTGGTGGCCAGGCCGGCGGCGCACACCGCTGCGTGCTGCTCGGCGATGCCGACGTCGAAGATCCGCTCCGGGTAGGCCTTGGCGAACGGGGCCAGGCCGACGGGGTGCAGCATGGCGGCGGTGATGGCGACGATGTCGCGGCGCTCGCGGCCGAGGGCGACCATCTCCTCGCCGAAGACCGACGTCCAGTCCTTGCCGGAGGTCTTCACCGGCAGGCCGGTGTCGGGGTGGATCACGCCGACCGCGTGGAAGCGGTCCTCGTCGTTGTTCTCGGCGGCGTGGTAGCCGCGGCCCTTCTCGGTGATGCAGTGCACGATGACCGGGCCGCCGAAGTTGCGGGCCTTGGTGAACGCGGACTCCAGCGCCTGCAGGTCGTGGCCGTCGATCGGGCCGAGGTACTTCAGGCCGAGGTCCTCGAACATGCCCTGCGGGGCGATGAAGTCCTTGAGGCCCTTCTTGGCGCCGTGCAGGGTGTCGAACATGGCCTGGCCGACCACGGGGGTGCGCTGCAGCGCGTCCTTGCCCCAGGACAGGAAGCGCTCGTAGCCCTGGGTGGTGCGCAGGGTGGCGAGGTGGTTGGCGAGGCCGCCGATGGTCGGCGAGTAGGACCGCTCGTTGTCGTTGACGACGATGACGATCGGCAGGTCCTGGCTGTCGGCGATGTTGTTCAGCGCCTCCCAGGCCATGCCGCCGGTGAGCGCGCCGTCGCCGATCACGGCGACCACGGGGCGGTCCTTGTGGCCCTGGATCTTGTTGGCCTTGGCGAGGCCGTCGGCGTAGCCGAGGACGGTGGAGGCGTGCGAGTTCTCGATCACGTCGTGCTCGGACTCGGCGCGCGAGGGGTAGCCGGACAGGCCGCCCTTCATCTTCAGCCGGGAGAAGTCCTGGCGGCCGGTGAGCAGCTTGTGGACGTAGCTCTGGTGGCCGGTGTCGAACAGGATCCGGTCGCGCGGGGAGTCGAAGACCCGGTGCATGGCGATGGTCAGCTCGACCACGCCGAGGTTGGGTCCGAGGTGGCCGCCGGTCTTGGAGACCTCCTCCACCAGGAAGGCGCGGATCTCCTCGGCGAGCTCCGCGAGCTGTGCGGCCGTGAGTCGATCGAGATCGCGCGGTCCCCGAATGCGGGTCAGCAGGGCCACCCGTTCCTCCTCGTCCAAGTTCTCGCGCCCGCATGGGCCCGGAGGGCGTACGCCCCGCTTGAGTCTAATGTCCATTACCCGGGCGCAGTGCGTCGGGCAACCCCGTCGCCCGTTCGGGTGATGGTGGTGGAAAAGCGCCGGACCGCGCGACCGGCCCCGGTATTGCGGGGTCGCCGGTCGCGCGGTCCGGGGGTGGTGCCGGGTCAGCCGCGCCCGTTGGACTTCTGGGTGCGGCGGGAGACCGAGTCCAGGACCACGGCGGCGAGCAGCACCGCGCCGGTGATCATGTACTGAATGGCCTGCTCGGCGTGGACCATGTCCAGGCCGGTGGTGATGGACTGGATGACCAGGATGCCGAGCAGCGCCGACCAGGTCTTGCCCCGGCCGCCGAACAGGCTGGTGCCGCCGATGACGGCCGCCGCGATGGCGTTCATCAGCACGTTGGCGCCGCCGAGGCCCTTGTCCGCCGAGCCCTGCTGGGAGGCGATGAACAGGCCGCCGAAGCCGGCCAGGCCGGCCGCGATCATGTAGACCGAGGTGCGCACCCAGGCGACGTTGATGCCGGCCCGGCGGGCCGCCTCGATGCCGCCGCCGACCGCGAAGACCTGCCGGCCGTAGGTGGTGCGGCGGAGCACGAAGTCGGTGATCGCGACGATGCCGACGAACAGCACCAGCGGCAGCGGCAGGCCGCGGTCCTGGTTGAGCATGTAGGCGACCACCAGCGCGACCACGGCGAGCACGCCGGTGCGCAGCGCGATCTCGGCGATCGGGCGGGCCGGCAGGCCGGCGGCCGTGCGGCGGCGGGCGTCGAGCAGCTGGCCGCCGGCGAACAGCACGATGGCGAGGATCGCGGCCAGCCAGGCGAAGACGATGTCGCCGTCGCCCAGGAAGTAGGTGTCCAGGTTGGCGATGACGCCGTCGTTGAGGTTGTTGACGGTGCCGAGCTTGCCGATCACCAGGTCCTGCAGGCCGCTCCAGGCGAGCATGCCGGCCAGCGTCACCAGCAGCGCGGGCACGCCGATCTTCGAGAAGAAGAAGCCGTGCAGGGCGCCGATGGCGACCGCGGCGGCGATGCCGAGCAGCACCGCCAGCCACTCGTTGACGCCCTGGCGGACCGCCAGCACCGAGGAGATCGCGGCGGTGGCGCCGGCCACCGAGCCGAGCGAGAGGTCGATCTCGCCGAGCAGCAGCACGAAGACCACGCCGGTGGCGATCAGGCCGGGGCCGACGATCCACTTGCTGATGTTGGTGAGGTTGTCGGCGTTGAGGAAGGAGCCCGTCTTCCACTGGAAGATGGCGGCGATGATGATCAGGCCGATCACCACCGGCAGCGAGCCGAGCTCGCCGCCGCGGATCTTGCGGCCGAACTCCTCCAGGTAGCCGGCCAGGCCCTCCTTGCGGACCAGCAGGCGCGGGTCGACGGCGGGCGGGGTGGGCGTGGTGGGGGTCTCGGTGCTCACTTGGCGTCCTCCGCGATACGGGCCTGACGACGGGTCACCGCGTTGTCGGTGGCGCCGGTGATGGCGGAGATGATCTCCTCGTGCGAGGTGGTGGCCACCTCGAAGCTGCCGTTGTTGCGGCCCAGGCGGAGCACCGCGACGGTGTCCGCGACGGCCTTGACGTCGGCCATGTTGTGGCTGATCAGGATCACGCCGAGGCCGCGCTCGCGCAGCCGCTCGACCAGGTCGAGGACCTGGGCGGTCTGCTCGACGCCGAGGGCGGCGGTGGGCTCGTCCAGGATGACGATCTTCGGGTCGCCGACCAGGGCGCGGGCGATGGCGACCACCTGGCGCTGGCCGCCGGAGAGGCCGGCGATCGGGATCCGCACGCTGGGGATGCGGATGGACAGGGTGTCGAGGAGTTCGCGGGCGCGCTTCTCCATGGCGACCTCGTCCAGGGTGCCGAAGCGCTTGAGCTCGCGGCCGAGGAACAGGTTGCCGACCACGTCGAGGTTGTCGCAGAGCGCGAGGTCCTGGTAGACGGTGGCGATGCCGAGCGCCTGGGCGTCGTGCGGGCGGCCGATGGAGACCGGCCTGCCCTCCCACTCGATGACGCCCTCGTCGATCGGGTGGACGCCCGCGATGGTCTTGACCAGGGTGGACTTTCCGGCGCCGTTGTCGCCGACCAGGGCGACGACCTCGCCCGCGTGGACCTCCAGCTGCACGTCGGTGAGCGCCTGGACGGCGCCGAAGCGCTTGGAGACCCCGCGCAACGCCAGTACGGGTGCGCCTGTCACGTGAACCATCTCCTTGAGTTCCGTGTCGGACCTGACGTTTCCGGCACGGGCGACCCGCGCGCCGGGCCGGGCGCGCGGGGTGGGACTGCTTGAACACAAAAGGCCGGCGGGAGCTTCCGGGTGGTCAGGAAGCCCCCGCCGGGCGGGAATTACTGCAGGCCGGCCGCGGTGCAGGCGGCGGCGAAGTCGGCGGTGCAGATGTCCGCGACCTTGTACAGGTTGTCGGCGATCACGGTGTCCTTGATGTTCGCCTTGGTGACGACCTTGGGCTCCAGCAGGGAGGCCGGGATGCCCTTGTCGGTGTCGCTGTCGACCGTCGCGGTGGCGACGCCCTTGATGTCCTTGCCCTGGAGCAGGTCGACCGCGAGCTCGGCGGCGCCCTCGGCCAGCGGCTTGTAGGCCTTGTAGATGGTGTAGGCCTGGTCGCCGGAGACCAGGCGCTGGATCGCGTCCAGGCCCGCGTCCTGGCCGCCGACCGGGACGTTGACGCCCTGGGCCTTCAGCTGGGTGATGATCGCGCCGGCCATGCCGTCGTTGGCGGAGTAGACGGCCTGGAAGCCGTCCTTGCCGAGCGAGGAGATGGCGGCGCCGATCTTCTGGCCCGCGACGGTGGGCTTCCACTCGCCGCTCTGCTCGTAGACGACCTGCTTGACCTTGCTGTCCAGCACCTTGTGCGCACCGGACTTGAACTTGCCGGCGTTCGGGTCGGCGTCGTCACCGTTGATCATCACGATCTTGGCGTCGGCGGCCTTGGCGCCGAGGGCGTCGACCAGGGCCTGGCCCTGGAGCTCGCCGACCTTCTCGTTGTCGAAGGAGACGTACGCGGAGACCGGGCCGGTGGCCAGGCGGTCGTACGCGATGACCTTGACGCCCTTGTCGGCGGCCTCCTTCACCCAGGACTGGGTGGACTTGGCGTCGAACGCGTCCAGGATGATCACCTTGACGCCCTGGGCGATCAGGGTGTCGAACTGCTGCTTCTGCTTGGAGGCGGAACCCTCGGCGTTGCTGTACTCGACCTTGCAGTCGGAGCAGAGCGCGCGGACCTTGGCCTCGATGAACGGCTTGTCGAACGACTCGTAGCGGGTCGAGGACGCGTTCTCCGGCAGCAGCAGGCCGATCGACTTGTTGTTGCCCGAGGCCGCGCCGTCCTTCTTGTCACCGCCGGCCTTGCCGCAGGCGGCCATGGTCAGAGCCATCGAGACGGCGGCGGTGCCGACGACAACGCGACGCATCATTGCGTTCATGGTGGGGGGTGCCTCCCTGACAGAGCCGCAACGTTGCGGCGAGGTGGGCAGGAGTCAACCCCGTCACCGAGCTTGTCGTCAACAAGTAAAGCATCAGGCCCGGGGATTCAGACCCTTTCGTTATCTTCCTGAAGGCTTCTCCGATACCGGGCAGTCACTTCCGGGCCGTGCGGGGCCACTCAGAGCCCCCCGGGCTCCCCCATCTCGCTCATCACCAGGGCCAGCGCGCCCAGCACCTCGGCACGGCCGCCGAGGGTGCCCGGGACCACCGACAGCTGGCGGGCGGCGCTGGGGATCGCGTACCGCGCCACCGAGTCGCGGATCGGGGAAAGCACCAGCTCACCGGCCTCGGCCAGGTCTCCGCCCAGGATCACCCGGCGGGGGTTGAGCAGGTTGCACAGGGTGGCCACGCCCATGCCGATCTGGCGGCCGGCGTCGGCGATCACCCGGCGGCAGCCCAGATCGCCCTGCCGGGCCAGCTGCACGACCTTCCCGAGCGTCAGTTCGCCCGGGTGGTTGGCGTTCAAGAGGTTGAGCAGGTAGCGGGAGCCGACGAAGGTCTCCAGGCAGCCGCGGTTGCCGCAGCGGCACACCGGGCCCGCCTCGTCCAGCGTGATGTGCCCGATCTCGCCCGCGGTGCCGCCCGGGCCCCGGTAGATCTGGCCGTTGATCACCAGGCCGGCGCCGACGCCGCTGGCCACCTTGATGTACGCCAGCTCGCCCAGGCCCCGCCCGGCGCCCCAGACCAGCTCGCCCAGCGCGCCCAGGTTGGCGTCGTTGTCCACGTGCACCGGCACGCCCAGGCGCTGCGCCAGCTCCTGACCGGGCATCACGCCCGTCCAGCCGGGCAGGATCGCCGTCGAGCCGAGCTCGCCGGTCTGCTGGTCGATCGGGCCGGGCACGCCCAGGCCCACGCCGATCACCTTGTCGCTCCGGAAGCCGGCCTGCTCCAGCAGCCGCGCCACCATCCGCTCGGCCAGGTCGAAGCCCTGCTGCGCGGAGACGTCCACGTCCAGCGGCTCGCTCTCCTCGGCCAGCACCCGGTGCGCCAGGTTGCCGACCGCCACCCGCAGGTGGGTGTGGCCGAAGTCCACGCCCACCACGATCCCGGCGTCGCCGCTGAGCGAGACGCTGCGCGCCCGGCGCCCGCCCGAGGAGGTGTCGGCGACCACCACGGTGCCGGACTCCTTGAGCTCCCGGACGATGTTGGACACCGTCGCGGCCGACAGTCCCGTGCCCCGGGCGATCTCGGCCTGGGTCAGCGATCCGGCCATCCGCACCGCCCGCAGCACCCGTTCGAGATTCGCCCGGTGCAGCGAGGACTGCGATCCCGGTGTGTCCGTCGACATGTTCCACCCTCCAGGGCGCACTTGCGTTCGTGCAGAGCTCAGCTTCAACTTCTGAACCCTATGCTCCGGTACCGATCGGAGGGGGAGTCAAGTACGAACACGGATCGTTACGCACGTGGGAGGATGCCCGGTAACCAAGCTCAGACGAAGGAGTCCTGCGAGTGCCTGGCACCAACTTGACCCGTGAGGAGGCCCGCACCCGGGCCGCACTCCTGCACGTGGACGCGTACGACATCGAGCTCGACCTGAGCTCCGCGCGCGAGGGCGGCACCTTCCGGTCCACCACGGTGGTCCGGTTCACCGCCACCGAGCCCGGCGCCTCCACCTTCATCGACCTGGTCGCCCCCGCCGTCTCGGAGATCGTCCTCAACGGCCGCGCGCTTCCGCTGGACAGCTTCGCCGACAGCCGGATCCCGCTGCCCGACCTGGCCGCCGAGAACGAGCTGCGGGTGGTCGCCGACTGCGCCTACACCAACACCGGCGAGGGTCTGCACCGCTTCGTCGACCCGGCCGACGGCGAGACCTACCTGTACACCCAGTTCGAGGTCCCGGACGCCCGCCGGGTGTTCGCCGGCTTCGAACAGCCCGACCTGAAGGCCTCGTTCGCCTTCACCGTCACCGCCCCCGCCGGCTGGGTCGTGGTCTCCAACTCGCCCACCCCCGAGCCCGCCGGCGACGGCGACACCCGGGTGTGGACCTTCGAGCCCACCTCGCGGATCTCCACCTACATCACCGCGCTGGTGGCCGGCCCCTACGTCGGCGTGTTCGACAGCTACGAGAACGGCGCGCAGAGCGTGCCGCTCGGCGTCTACTGCCGCCCCTCGCTGCGCGAGTTCCTCGACGCCGACGCGATCTTCGCCGTCACCAAGCAGGGCTTCGACTACTTCCAGGAGAAGTTCGACTTCGCCTTCCCCTTCGCGAAGTACGACCAGCTGTTCGTCCCGGAGTTCAACGCCGGCGCGATGGAGAACGCGGGCGCCGTCACCCTCCGCGACCAGTACGTCTTCCGCTCCAAGGTCACCGACGCCTCCTACGAGCTGCGCGCCGCGACCATCCTGCACGAGCTCGCCCACATGTGGTTCGGCGACCTCGTCACCATGGAGTGGTGGAACGACCTCTGGCTGAACGAGTCGTTCGCCACCTTCGCCGAGGCCGTCTGCCAGGCCGAGGCCCCCGACTCCAAGTGGCCGCACTCCTGGACCACCTTCGCCAACCAGATGAAGACCTGGGCGTACCGGCAGGACCAGCTGCCGTCCACCCACCCCATCATGGCGGAGATCAACGACCTGGAGGACGTCCAGGTCAACTTCGACGGCATCACCTACGCCAAGGGCGCCTCGGTGCTCAAGCAGCTGGTGGCGTACGTCGGCCAGGACGCCTTCTTCGAGGGCGTGCGCGCCTACTTCAAGCGCCACGCCTGGGGCAACACCCGCCTCACCGACCTGCTCGGCGCCCTTGAGGAGGCCAGCGGCCGCGACCTGCGCACCTGGTCCAAGGCCTGGCTGGAGACCGCCGGCATCAACGTGCTGCGGCCCTCGCTGGTCGTCGACGCGAACGGCGTCATCGAGTCCTTCGCCGTCCTGCAGGAAGCCCCCGCGCTGCCCGCCGGCGCCCGCGGCGAGGCCGTGCTGCGCCCGCACCGCATCGCCATCGGCCTGTACGAGCTGGTCGACGGCGACCTGGTCCGCACCGACCGGATCGAACTCGACGTGGACGGCGAGCGCACCGAGGTCCCGCAGCTGACCGGCCGGCAGCGGCCCGCCGTGCTGCTGCTCAACGACGACGACCTCTCCTACGCGAAGGTCCGCCTCGACGCGGACTCGCTGGCCGTCGTCACCGAGCACCTCGGCGACTTCACCGACTCGCTGCCCCGCGCGCTGTGCTGGGCCTCCGCCTGGGACATGACCCGCGACGGCGAACTCGCCACCCGCGACTACCTGTCGCTGGCGCTGTCCGGCCTGCGCCGCGAGAGCGACATCGGCGTGGTCCAGTCCGTCCACCGCCAGGTCAAGCTCGCGCTCGAACTGTACGCCGACCCCGCGTGGCGCGAGACCGGCCTGCAGCGCTGGGCGGCCGCCGCCGAGACGGCGCTGCGCGAGGCTCCCGCGGGCAGCGACCACCAGCTCGCGTGGGCCCGCGCGCTGGCGGGCTCCGCCCGCACCGACGGCCAACTCGCCCTGCTCGCCGCCCTGTTGGACGGCTCCGAGACCATCGAGGGGCTGGCCGTCGACACCGAGCTGCGCTGGACGCTGCTCGGCCGACTGGTCGCTACCGGGCACGCCGACGAGGCCGCGATCGACGCGGAGCTCGCCCGTGACAACACCTCCTCCGGGCAGGAGCACGCCGCGACCTGCCGGGCCTCCCGGCCGACCGCCGAGGCCAAGGCCGAGGCGTGGGCGTCCGTGGTCGACTCCAACAACCTCACCAACTACGTCCAGGAAGCCGTCATCGCCGGCTTCCAGCAGCCCGACCAGCGGGAGCTGCTCGCGCCGTACACCGAGAAGTACTTCGCCTCGGTGAAGGAGGTCTGGGAGACCCGCAGCCACGAGATCTCGCAGCAGATCATCGTCGGCCTGTACCCCTCGTACGCCGTCTCGCAGGCGACGCTGGACGCCACCGACGCGTGGCTGGCCTCGGCCGAGCCGGCGCCGTCGCTGCGACGCCAGGTCGTCGAGGCGCGGGCCGGGGTGGAGCGGGCGCTGAAGGCGCAGGCTGCGGATCGCTGATGGGCACAGGCCGCGGGATGCTTGACGCGGATGCCTTAGGCGGATGCCTGACGGGGGCCCGGGGGACTTTGTTCCTCCGGGCCCTCGGTGTGTTCGGGGGGTGCGCCCACCGGCGGATGGTGCTCGGGGGTGGGACGGGGGTGGGCGATGGGCTGGTGGGTGGGCGGCGGTGGGGGGTGCTGTTGGCTGCGCCCACCCGCCCGCCCGAGCACCCACCAGCAGATGGGGACGGGTAGGGCGAGGACGGTGCGCTGCGCGAGGCCAGCCCGAGCACCCGCCAGCGGATAGGGGCGGGCGGGACAGAGGATGGTGCGCTGCGCGAGGGCGGGCCGGGGGCCCGCCGGCGGATGAGGGCGGGCGGTGGGGAGGGTGGTGCGCTGCGCGAGGGCGGGCCGGGGGCCCGCCAGCGGATGAGGGCGGGCGGTGGGGAGGGCGGTGCGCTGCGCGAGGACGGGCCGGGGGCCCGCCAGCGGATAGGGGCGGGCGGGGCAGAGGGTGGTGCGCTGTGCGAGGTCGGGCCGGGGGCCCGTCGGCGGGTGGGGGTGGGGGCCGGGCAGGGGGTGGTGTGTGGGGGGGCGGCTGAGCGTGTGGCGGCAAGGGGGATGTGTGGGGGTCAGGTGAGTGGGTGGGTGGGGAGGGTGATGCGGAAGGTGGTGGTGCCGGGGGTGCTGTGGGCGGTGACGGTGCCGGTGTGGGCGTGGACGACGGCTTGGACGATGGCCAGGCCGAGGCCGGTGGAGCCGGTGCGGCGGGAGCGGGTGGGGTCGCCGCGGACGAAGCGGTCGAAGACGTGGGGCAGCAGGTCGGGTGGGATGCCCGGGCCGTTGTCGGTGACGGTGAGGCGGGTCTCGACGGGGTCGGTGTCGAGGCGGAGGGTGACTTCGGTGCCGTCCGGGGTGTGGGTGCGGGCGTTGGCGAGCAGGTTGGCGACAACCTGGGCGAGTCGGTGCGGGTCGCCGGAGACGGTGACGGGTTCGGCGGGCAGTTCCAGGCGCCAGCGGTGTCGTGGGGCGGCGGCGCGGGCGTCGGCCGTGCAGTCGAGGGCGATCCGGGTCAGGTCGACGTCCTCGGTGGCCAGTGGGCGTCCGGCGTCGAGGCGGGCGAGCAGCAGCAGGTCCTCGACGACGGTGCCCATCCGTTGCGACTCGGCGGTGATCCGTTCCAGCGAGTGCCGGACCTCGTCGGGCACCGGCCCCGGGTGCCGCAGGGCGAGTTCGGCGTGGCCGCGGACCGCCGCGACCGGGTTGCGCAGTTCGTGGCTGGCGTCGGCGGCGAACGCGCGCAGCCGCTCCTCGACGTCCTGCCGGCGGGTCAGCGCGTCGCCGATGTGGCCGAGCATCCGGTTCAGCGCCGCGCCGACCCGTCCCACCTCGGTGCCCGGGTCGTCGTCCGGGACGCGCTCACCGAGGTCGACCGCGCCGCTGGCCAGCGGCAACGTGGAGACCCGTTCGGCGGTGGCCACCACCCGGTCCAGCGGGCGCAGCGCGAGCCGGACGCCGAGCGTGCCGACGGCCGCGGCGACCACCAACGCGGCTGCGAACACGGCGAGTTCGATCAGCACCAGGCGCTGCACGGTCTCGTCCACGGGGTGCAGCGGCAGGCCGGTGATCAGTACGTCCTGTTCTCGGCCCTGGACGGCGGCGGCCCGGTAGCGGCCGAGTGCGGAGAGCGTCATGTCGTGCGGCCGACCGGTGGTGGGGAGGGCGCGGAGGACGCGGACGTCCTGGTCGGTGAGCGGGACGGCGGCGTCACCGCCTCCGGTGCCGGCGATCGGCACGGGGTCGTCGTCGCCGGGCGGGATGCCGCCGACCACGGAGGCGTGCGTGACGGTGCCGTCGAGCAGGCGGGCGCCGAAGGTGCCGGGTGACTGGGCGCGGGTGTCGTGCCCGCACTGGCCGGGGTGTTCGAGGCTGGTGGCGTAGCGGCCGCCGGAGGCGTTCAACTGGTCGTCGATCCGGTCGACCAGGAAGTGCCGCAGGGCTGCGCCGGTGGCCACGCCGACACCGACACAGATCACGGTGATCAGTGCGAGCACCCCGGCCACCAGCCGCCCCCGCAACGTGCGGACCCGCCCGACAACCCTCATCCGGCAGCCCCCTCGGGCCAGTGGCCGGCGGTGGCGGCGGCGGGGGTGCTGGGGGCGGGCGCGACGTCGGTGTCGCGCGGGTGGGGGCGTTCGGTCGCGGGTGTCATCCGGTGACCATCATGGACCGCGCCGGGCAGGACGCGAAGGGCGCGCGTGCCGCCGGGGTGTTCGCGGGCGGCGTGGACCGGTGCGCGGCCGCCCGCCACCGACCGGGCCGGGCCGGTGGCTGCGTGCGCGGGGCGCGGATGTCGGTGGCGGGTGCGATGACCGCAGTGGTGGGGGTGGAGCCCGCGTGGGTGGGCGTGCGGCTGGGGCGTGCGGAGGCGGCGCGGAGCGGCGCGAGACCGAACGGCGCCGATTGGCCCTGCGGCCGGCGGGCCCCGGTCCGGGTATACGAGCCACGGCGGGGGGAGGGGAACCCCAGGCCGATCAGGGCGGGCGTGAAGCTGGGGCCGCGTCGGCACGTGGTGGGGGTCGAGCCCGTGTGATTGGGCGTGCGGCTGGGGCGTGCGGAGGCGGCGGGGAGCGGCGCGAGACCGAACGGCGCCGATTGGTCCTGCGGCCGGCGGGCTCCGGTCCGGGTGTACGACCCGCGATGGGTGGCGGGGGTGGGTGGGATCCCCAGGCTGATCAGGGCAGCGCGTCGGCACGTGGTGGGCGTGCGGCTGGGGTGTTCGCGGGCGGCACGGACCGGTGCGCGGCCGCCCGCCACCGACCGGGCCTGGCCGGTGGCTGCTCCGAGTACGTGGCCCGTGTTGCGCGGGGCGCGGACGTCGGTGGCGGGTGTGATGACCGCAGTGGTGGGGGTGGGGCCCGTGCGGCTGGGGCGTGCGGAGGCGGCGCGGAGCGGTGCGAGACCGAACGGTGCCGACCGGGCCTGGCCGGTGGCTGCTCCGAGTACGTGGCCCGTGTTGCGCGGGGCGCGGACGTCGGTGGCGGGTGTGATGACCGCAGTGGTGGGGGTGGGGCCCGTGCGGCTGGGGCGTGCGGAGGCGGCGCGGAGCGGTGCGAGACCGAACGGTGCCGACTGGCCCTGCGCCCTGCGGGCTCCGGTCCGGGTGTACGAGCCACGGCGGGTGGAGGGGGTCCCCAGGCCGATAAGGGCGGCGCGTCGGCACGTGGTGGGCGTGCGGCTGGGGTGTTCGGGGGTGGCGTGGAGCGGTGCGAGAGCGACGCACTGCGGCCGGCGGGCCCGGGTGGTGGCTGCGGGGGCGGGGCGTGGGGCGCGGGTGTCGGGGTTCGGTGCGGGGATTGGGGTGGCGGAGGGCGGGTGGCGGGGGGTCATGGGGTGGGGGGCTTGAGGACGTAGCCGGCGCCGCGGACGGTGTGGATCATCGGTGGGCGGCCGGCGTCGATCTTGCGGCGGAGGTAGCTGATGTAGAGCTCGACGACGTGGGCCTGGCCGCCGAAGTCGTAGGACCAGACGGCGTCGAGGATCTGGGCCTTGCTGAGGACCTGGCGCGGGTGCTCCATCAGGTAGCGGAGCAGGGCGAACTCGGTGGGGCTGAGGTCGATGGGGGTGCCGGCGCGGTGGGTTTCGTGGGCGGTGGGGTCGAGGTGGAGGTCGCCGACGGTGAGGGTGTCGGGGGTGGCGGGGCCGGCGGGGAGGGTGCGGCGGAGGAGGCCGCGGAGGCGGGCGACGACTTCTTCGAGGCTGAACGGTTTGGTGACGTAGTCGTCGCCGCCGGCGGAGATGCCGGCGATGCGGTCCTCGACGGCGTCCCGGGCGGTGAGGAAGAGGACGCGGACCTCGGGGTCGGTGTGCTGCACCCGGCGCAGCACTTCGAGGCCGTCGAAGTCGGGGAGCATGACGTCGAGGACGATGGCGTGGGGGTGCCAGGAGGCGGCGGTGGTGACGGCGTCGAGGCCGGCGGTGACGCCGCGGGCCTGCCAGCCCTCGTAGCGCAGGGCGCCGCAGATCACCTCGACGAGGTCGGGTTCGTCGTCGACCACCAGGACCCGCCAGGGGGTGTCCGCGTGCTGCATGGTGCCATTCTTGCGGTTCGGCATGAGAAAGCGGTGAGATCATCGGACCGGATCTCGGTCGACACAGGGTCGTGACCTGCGAAGATGCCGGACGGGGGCCTCGGCGGCGGCGTCCTTTCATAGGGAATTGAGAGCTTCCGGTGCCACGGTGGCGACGTACCACCGAAGGAGGGCGCCCGTTGACCGCACCGACCACCCCGCACCGGGCCGCCACCCGCCGGAACCTGCCGCCGGACGCCGTCCGTCGCGGTGCGCTCGCCCTGGTCGTGCTCGGCGCCCTCGGTGTGCTGGCCCTGTGGTGGGCCGACACCCCGCGAATTGCGAGCGCCGCGGACTGGCTCACCGGGGCCGGGCGGATCACCGGTCTGCTGGCCGGCTACGCCGCACCCGTCCTGCTGCTGCTGATGGCCCGGGTTCCCCTGCTGGAACGCGAGGTGGGCGCGGACCGGATGGCCCGCTGGCACGCGTTCGGCGGCCGGTACCTGGTGTCGCTGGTCACCGTGCACGTGCTGACGATCATCTGGGGCTACGCGCTGACCAGCGGGCAGGGCCTGTGGGAGCAGAGCGTGGAGATCGTCCTGCGCTTCCCCGACATGCTGAAGGCCACCGCCGCCACCCTGCTGATTCTCGGCACCGGCGTCGTCTCCGCCCGGGCCGCCCGCCGCCGGCTGAGCTACGAGGCCTGGTACTACCTGCACCTGGCGACCTACCTGGCGGTCGCGCTCGGCTTCGGCCACCAGCTCACCACCGGCGCGGACCTCGCCGACAACAAGGCCAAGGCCCTGTGGTTCCTGCTGTACCTCGGCACGGCCGCCGTCCTCGGCTGGTACCGGCTGCTGCTGCCGTTCCTGCGCGACCGCCGGCACCGGCTGCGGGTCGCGGAGGTCCGGCCCGAGGGTCCGGGGGTGGTGTCGGTGTTCCTGACCGGCCGCCGGTTGGACGAGCTGCGCGCCGAGCCGGGACAGTTCTTCCGGCTGCAGTTCCTCGCGCCCGGGCTGCGCTGGGCCGCCAACCCGTACTCGATGTCCGCTCCCCCGCACCCGCACTTCCTGCGCTTCACCGTCAAGGGCCTGGGCTCGCACAGTGCCGCCGTCGCCGCGCTCGAACCCGGCACGGCCGTCCGTGCGGAGGGGCCGTACGGGGCGTTCACCGCGCGCCGCCGCCACGGCGGGCCGGTGCTGCTGCTCGGCGCGGGCGTCGGCGTCACCCCGCTGCGGGCGTTGTTCGAGACGCTGCCCGGGACGGTGACGCTGGTGCAGCGGGCCCGGCACGCGGAGGACGTGCTGTTCCGCCACGAGCTGGCGGCCGTCGCCGCCCGGGGCCGGGGCCGGCGCGTGCACGAGTTGCTCGGCGGCCGCGAGCAGGTCGGCGACCTCGGCGCGGCGCTGCACCGGCTGGTGCCGGACCTCGGCCGCCACGAGGTGTACCTGTGCGGGCCGGAGGCGTTCACCGGCGAGGCGGTCCGCGTGCTGCGGGCCGCCGGGGTCCGGCCGTCCCGCATCCACCACGAGTCCTTCGTCTTCTAGGAGCCCCCACCGCCATGCGCCGAGCCGTCATCACCGCCTCCGCGACCGCCGCCGGGGTTGTCCTGCTGCTGTCGCTGAAACCGCACGACCCGTCCGACGCGGCCGCCATCTCCTCGTCGTCGGTGGGCGGTGGAGGCACGACGAGCAGTGCCGGGCCGTCGTCGGCCTCGGCGTCGGCGCCCTCGGCTTCGGCGGGGGGCGGTGCCACCCGGACCGTCACCGGCAGTGCGATCAACACCCGGTACGGGCCGGTGCAGGTGCGGCTGACGATGGACGGCAGCACGATCAGCAAGATCGACGTGATCCAGTACCCGTCCCGGGACCGCCGCGACCGGGAGATCAACACCTACGCCCTGCCGCAGCTCAACCAGGAGGCGCTGGCCGCGCAGAACGCGGACATCGACGTGGTCTCCGGCGCCACCTACACCAGCGACGGTTACACCCGCTCGTTGCAGAGCGCGCTGGACCAGGCGGCGAAGAAGTGACGGTCGAAGAAGTGACGGTCGAAGAGATGACAATCGGGCATGTCGAGCATGTGATGGGGACGGTGTTCTCGTTCACCGTCCGCGACCCGGGCCCCGGCACCGCCGATGCGCTGGCCCGGATCGTCGACCGGCTGCACCGGATCGACGCGGTGTTCTCGCCGTACCGGGCGGACAGCGAGATCAGTCGGCTCGGGCGCGGCAAGATCCGGCTCGGCGAGTGCGACCCCGAGGTGGGGTGGGTGCTGGAGCGCTGCGCGGAACTCGCCACCGAGACCGGCGGCTACTTCACGGCGACGCCCGGCGGACACCTCGACCCGAGCGGCTGGGTCAAGGGCTGGGCCGTCGAGGAGGCCTCCCGGACACTGCGCGAGGCCGGCTCTGCGCAGCACTGCGTGAGCGGCGGCGGCGACGTCCAGACCGCCGGCGGACCCTGGCGGATCGGCATCGCCGACCCGCACCGCCCCGGCACGGTGGCCCACGTCGTCACCGGCCACGACCTCGCCGTCGCCACCTCCGGCACCGCCGAACGCGGCCCGCACATCCTCGACCCGCACACCGGACGCCCCGCCACGACGCTCGCCTCGCTCACCCTGCTCGGCCCCCGGCTCGCCCGCGTCGACGCCCTGGCCACCGCGGCCTTCGCCATGCCAGATCCGCTGCGCTGGCTGACCGCCCGGGGCATCCCGGCACTCGCCATCCGGCCGGACGGGACGCGGGAGCAGACGCCAGGCTTTGCTTGACGACGGGTCTGGGGCTGTTGGCTGTGCCCCTCACTTCCGGGCAGATGGGGAGGGTGACGGAGAGTGTGGCCGTGGGGGGTGCGGTTGCTACGCCCACCCACCCACCCGAGCACCCACCAGCAGAGGGGAAGGGTGACGAAGGTGCGGATGCGCCCGGCCGTGGGGGGTGCGGTCGCTGCGGGGGGGGCCCCCCCCCCCCCCCCCCCCCCCCCCCCGCACCGCGGGGGGGGGGGGGGGGCCCGGCCCCCCCCCCCCCCCCCC
>NZ_JBSGDD010000080.1:0-33853 GCF_053602195.1 Kitasatospora sp. NPDC004531
CCGCAAGGTCGCGATCAAGTGCAGGTCATTGTCCTGCGTCGCGATCTTGCGGACGGGGTGCCTTCCGCTTCGCGCAGTTCCCCGCGCCCCTGGTGGTGCGCTACCTGGTTGTGCGCTACCTGGTTGTGCGCTCCCTTACATCGAGATCGTCTCGGCTGCCGCGGCGACGACGACCGGGTCGTGGGTGGCGACCAGGGCGACGCAGCCGCGTTCGTGGGCCTTGTGGGCGATCAGGTCGGTGAGGGTGCCGGCCTGGTCGCGGTCGACGGCGGCGGTGGGCTCGTCGATGAGCAGGAGGTCGGGTTCGAGGAAGAGGGCCCGGGCCAGGGCGACGCGCTGCCGCTCGCCGCCGGAGAGCTGGTCCGCGCGGTGCCGCAGGCGGTGGCCGAGGCCGACTTCGGTGAGGGCCGTCTCCGCCGCGGCGCGCAGCCGCCTGGCGGGGCGGCCGGCGATGGAGGCCGCCGCCAGCAGCTGTTCGACGGCGCTGAGGCCGCCCAGCAGGTTGCCGCTCTGGAACATGTAGCCGATCCGTTCGCGCCGGATCTTCGCCCGCGCGGCGTCGTTCAGGGACGCCAAGTCGCTCTCGCCGAGCAGCACTTGGCCGCTGTCGGGTCGCAGCAGCGCCCCGGCCACGGCGAGCAGGGTCGACTTGCCGGAGCCGGACGGGCCGACCAGCGCGGTCAGCGCTCCGGGCCGGCAGGTCGCGTCGACGCCGCGCAGGACGGGGGTCGCCGCGTCGCCGCGGCCGAGCGAGACGGACACCTGGCGCAGGGTCAGAGAGGTCATCGTCCGGCTCCCAGCATGGTCATCGGGTCGGCGGTGGCGACCCGTCGGAGGGTGAGGGCGGCGCCGGCGAGGGCGGCGAGGGCGACCGCGGCCATGGTGGCGGTGAGTGTCAACGCGGGGAGGCTGAACGGGACTTCGGCGCCGACCAGGAGTCCGACGGCGGAGGCGAGCGCCGCGCCGGCCGCCGTGCCGCCGAGGACGACGGCGGCGGCCTGGACCAGGGTGTGCCCGAGCAGCCGCCGCCGGGAGGCTCCCATGGCGCGCAGCAGGGCGAGTTCGGGTTGCCGCTGGACGGTCCAGACGCCGAAGAACGCGCCGACCACCAGCGGGGCGATCAGGTACAGGAAGAACTGGATGGACGTCATGGTGACGCGTTCGCCGGTGTAGCCGGGCGCGGCGGCGTACGCGTCGGTCACGGTGAGGGTCCGGGTGCCGAGTTCGCGGTCGGCCGCCGCCAGGTCCGCGGTCGAGCCCGCCCGCAGGGCGATGGCGGTGTACTGCTGCGGGAGCCCGGTGGCGGGCGCGCTCGCGCCGGGGGTGGTGAAGCGGATCGCCTGCCAGGTGCCGGTGGTGACGTACCCGGCCGGAACGTGGCCGTAGGAGGCGCGGCCGGTGATGCCGGTGACCTTGAGGGCGATGCCGAGCCGGTCGACGGTGAGGGTGTCGCCGATCGCGACGCCCTCCTCGGCGAGCTTCCGGGAGATCACCAACTGGCCGTCGCCGCCGAGGGGTTGGCCTTCGTCGGCGCCGGGGTCGAGGAACGAGCCCGGTTCGACGCCGAACGCGGCGAGGTCGACCTCGGCGTGCCGGTCGGTGGTGCCCCGGGTGATGGTGACGCCGAGCGGGGTGGCCCGGACGCCGGGGCGCTGCTGCCAGCCGGCCAGCGTCTCGGCGGGGACGAGGCTGCGGGCGAACTGGTCGGACTTGGCGTCCGGGGAGAACGCCAGTTGGGTGGCGGGCAGCCGGCGCAGCGCGGAGACGGTGTCGTCACCGAGTCCGGTGGTGAACCCGGAGACGATTCCGACCAGGGCGGCGACCAGCAGGACGACGCTGCCCATGAGCAGGAAGCGGCCCCGGGCGGCCTTGAGTTCGAGCAGGGCGAGGTACACCGTGCTCCTTCCGAGATGGGGACGTGGCGTCCCCAAGATAGAACATGGCGACGCAGCGTCCCCAACCTGGGTCCCGAACCGCTCCTAGACTGGCGGGGTGCCGAAGATCAGCGCCGCCACGGTCGCCGACCACCGCGCCCGGCAGCGCCGGGCGCTGATCGACGCTGCCCGCGCGCTGTTGGAGTCCGAGGGGGACGCCGCCGCGGTCACCTTCGCCGCCGTCGCGCGCAGCACCGGCCTGGCCCGCAACAGCGTCTACAAGTACTTCGCCGACCGCGCCGAACTGCTGGCCGCCGTGGTGCGCGAGTCCACCCCGCGCTGGACCGAGCGGATCACCGCCGCGATGGCCGCCGCCGACACCCCCGAGCAGCGCGTCGCCGCCTACGTCCGCGCCCAGTGCGAGCTGGTCCGCGACGGCGAGCACCGGATCGCCCGCGCCCTGGCCGGCGACCGCGACGCCGCGACGCTGCGCGAGGCGGCGGGGCGGGCGCACCGCGAGCTGCTCACCCCGCTCGTCGCAGCGCTGCACGAACTCGGGGACGACGAACCGGAGTTCACCGCCCACCTGCTCCAGGGCCTGGTGAACGCGACCGTCACCGCCCTGGAGTCCGGCGCCCCGTACGACCCGACCACGGCGCACGCGACGGCGATGGCGGTCGCCGCCCTCGGCGCGATCGAGGGGCGCGGGGGCGTGCGCGACAAGCGCGGACCACGTCGGTAGCGTCGCGGGCGTCCCTCCTCGACAGCCGTTCGGGCGACTGCCGGTGTGTCAGGGTGCCGAATCGGTCTTACACTTCGCGCCGCGTGGTGATCTCGGAAGGCCCCCTGTCGTCGATCCGATGGGTCGTCATGCGCACTCTGCGGTTCCTTCTCGCCGCCGCACTTCTCGCGGCACTACCCGGTGCGGCCAAGGCCGCACCGGAGGCTTCCGACACCCTGCTGGTCACCTATGTCGCGCGGGAGTGCGACCAGTACGACGAGGTGATGGCCAACCGGGCCCGCAACAACCTCCAGGAGTCGTTGCGGGATCTCGGCCCGGATTCGAACTACGCCTCGGGCGTGGCGGTCAATCCGACCAGCGAGGCGGCGGGAACGCCCGTTCCGCCGTGCCGGCCGCTGCCCGGATGGTCGTTCAGCACCGGCACGGGGTTCACCGCCAAGTCCCCGGCGACGCTCCAACTGACCACGGTGAGCAAGCAGTTGCGGACCGGCATCACCACCCTGGACAGCACCCCGGAGCTGGACGCGCAGGGCGTCCCGACCGGGCGCACGCTGGAGGGCGCGGTCACGGTGCAGCTGGACGCGAGCGAACTCGCGGCCGCCCGGAACGCCGCGCTGGTCGCGCAGGGCGGCACCAAGTCCGCGCCGCTGAACGGGATGCAGGACGCCTACGGCTTCGCCGCGCTGCGCTGCTCGCAGGACAACCTGAACGGCGACAACGCGGAGTACGTGGACTTCCCGGCCGGCACCACGCACGTGTTCTGCTACTACTACGCGATCACCCCGCCGCCGGGCGCGGGCACCATCACGGTGACCAAGCAGATCGTGGACGGCTCCAACGGCGTCGGCTCGTTCCGCTACGACGGCAACCTGTCGTACGCGGACACCAACAACGACGGGGTCAACGACTTCGTGCTGACGGCGAGTTCGACCAAGTCCGCGTCGATGAACTTCGTCCGCGGCGAGACCCGGGAGGGCGAGGAGCCGTGGCACATCACGGAGTTCGTCGATCCGGACAGCGGGTGGGTGCTGGTCGGACGGCCGGTGTGCACGGCGGTGAACGCCAGTGGCGGGCCCGGCACCAGCACCTCGGTGACCAACATCAGCGGCCTGGCCTCGGTGACGCTGGCGGCCGGTGACCACGTGACGTGCGTGTACCACAACGAGCGGGCGGCCGGCGCGGCCCTGCTGGAGAAGGAGAGCCTCGGCGGAACGGGCACCTTCGACCTCACCGTGACCGGGCCGCCCGAGGCGGAGATCACCGCCGAGAACGTCGTCACCACCACCGACCCGGGCGTGCCCGTCACCGTCGCATCGGCCGCGCACCCGGTGCCCGGGCACTACGAGCTGAGCGAGGCGATCCCGGCGCCCGGCCCGACCGGCCACTGGGCGACGCCGACGGCGTTCTGCAACGGCACCGAGCTGCCCATCACGGTCGGGACGCCGACCCCCGCCGCGCCGAACGGCACCTGGCAGGCCGGCTACGACCTGGTCGCCGACGTCGAGGCGAAGTGCCTGATCACCAACCGCTTCGTGCCCGGCGGCCGGATCGACATCGAGAAGGTCACCGAGGGCGGCACCGGCACCTTCCGCTACCTGATCAGCGCCGGCCGCGAGCCGCGCGACACCACCTCGGTCCCGACCCCGAAGTCCGCGGTCGTCACCACCACCGCCGAGGGCACCCCGACCACCGCGCACCCCTCCGACGGCTCCTCCGGCCCGGCCGCCGACGTGCTCCCGGTCGGCACGGGGCAGCCGTACGTCGTCCAGGAGCTGCTGCCGGCGCCGCCCGAGGACGGCTGGTGGGAGCTGGAGGCCGTGGACTGCGGGCCCGGCCAGGGCCGCACCGACCTGGAGCAGGGCGTGGTCGAGGTGAACCTGACGGCCGACCACCCGACGCCGACCTGCCGCTTCACCAACCGGCTGCGCCACTTCACCGGCCTCGACGTGGTCAAGGTGACCAGCGACGACACCGGGCTGCGCCCGGGCACCGCCCACCTGGACCTGCGCTGCCCGCCCGGCTCCACCGACCCGCTCGGCCTGGACGTGCCGCCGGGCAAGGACCGCGGCGAGATCGAGCTGCGCACCTCCATCCCGCCGGCCACCTGCGTCCTCACCGAGCCCGCCACCGGCGCGGCCGACGGCGTCACGGTCGTCACCACCGCGGTGCTGACCGGCGACGACGGCAGCAGCACGCCGATCACGCTGGGCGAGGAGTTCACCGTTCCCGCCGAGCGCATCTCGACGGTCACCGTCACCAACCGGATGACCCGCCGGGCCCCGTCGCAGTCGCCGTCCCCGTCGCCCACCCCGACCCCGACTCCGACGCCGCCGCCGTCCGCCGGCGCCCCGGGCGGCCCGCAGCCGTCCGCGCCGGAGGCCTCCGGCACCGGCACCGGGGAGGAGGTGGCGGGCGCCGGCGGCCGCCACCAGCTGCCCGGCACCGGCTCCTCGCCGCTGCCGCTGCTGGTCGCGGTCTCGGCCACCGTGCTGATGGTCGCCGGCGGCACCCTGTTCGCGGCCGCCCGCCGACGCCGGCACTGACGGCACGGCCGCAGCAGCACCCTCACCCGCCCCGGGCCGCAGCGAGCGGCTCCGGGGCGGGTTCCAGTTCGGCCCGGCCCGCCGCGTCGGAGAGTTTGATCAGGATCGCGGTCAGCACCCAGTTCGCGGTCAGCGAGGAGCCGCCCGCGGCGAGGAACGGCAGCGCCTTGCCGGTGAGCGGGATCAGCCCGGTGACGCCGCCGACCACCACGAACACCTGCAGCGCCACGGCGGTGGACAGGCCGGTGGCGAGCAGCTTGCCGAACGGGTCGGTGAGGGCGACGGCGGTGCGCAGGCCGCGCTGCACGAACAGGCCGTAGAGCAGCAGCACGGCCATCGCCCCGGCCAGGCCCAGTTCCTCGCCGACGGTGGTGAAGATGAAGTCGCTGCGCCCGGCGAACCCGATCAGGAACGGCCGGCCCTGGCCGAGTCCGGTGCCCAGCAGGTGGCCGCTGCCGAGGCTGAACAGGGCCTGCGCCGGCTGTTCGGAGACCAGGGCCGGGTCGTGCACCGGCTCGTAGTAGTCCAGCGGGTGCAGCCAGGCCTCCACCCGGCCGTGCACGTGCGGTTCGAGGTCGCCGACCACGGCCGCGCCGACGGCGGCCATCAGCAGGCCGATCAGCACCCAGCCGGTGCGTTCGGTGGCGGTGTAGAGCATCACCACGAACACCCCGAAGAAGATCAGCGAGGTGCCGAGGTCGCGTTCGAAGATCAGCACCAGCAGGCTGACCACCCAGATCGCCACCACCGGACCGAGGTTGCGGCCGCGCGGCAGGTTCAGGCCGCAGAGTCTTCGTCCGGTCAGCGCGAGGGCGTCCCGGTTGGCCGTCAGGTAGCCGGCGAAGAACACCGCGATGGCGACCTTGACGGCCTCGTCGGGTTCGAAGGACAGGCCGCCGACCCGGATCCAGCGCTTGGCGCCCAGCGTGTCGCCGGGGAAGAAGGCGGGCGCGGCCAGCAGCACCAGCGCGCCCGTCATCAGCAGGTAGACGTACTTCTGGAGCAGCCGGTGGTGCTTGACCAGCACCAGCAGCGCGACGGCGGGCAGCGCGGCGACCACCGTCCACTGCACCTGGCTGGGCGCGGCGGGGATCTTCTGCCAGTCGCCCTTGGCGGCGTGCCAGAGCGCGTACGACCAGTCGAGGCGGTCGAGCAGCACCAGGCCGAGGCCGGTGAACAGCACCGCGAGGGCCAGGATCAGCGGGTCGGCGTAGGGGGCGAAGCGGCGCACCGCGAGGTGCAGGGCCAGGGCGAGGGCGGCCAGGCCGGCGCCGTAGGGCAGCAGTCCGGGCGGGAGGGCGCCGCGCAGCGCCAGGTTCGCGCTGGTCCAGCCGGCCAGGCAGACTGTCAACGCAAGGACGAGCAGGCCCAGTTCGGCGTTGCGGCGGCGCGTGGCACGGCGGCGGCCGAGGCTGCGCGAGGCGGATGCCACCCGGGCCCCCCTTCTCGATCGGGATCCACCGGCGGACCCGCCGCTGCGAGGACGCCGGGCGCCCGCCGGCGGTTCCGCCCGCCCGTCGACACGGCCGGAAAGCGACCCCGGAGCGGCCGACGGGAGACCGTCCGGCAGACGGGTGAGACGCACATCACCCGGCGCGCCCGGGAATGCGTTTCTGGCCCTCCCGGTTGCACCCGACGTACGCTGAATACCCACGGGGGTATCGAAGCGCCACAACACGGACAACCCCGGCATCGACCAGAGAGGCCCGGAACCATGACCGACGACTTCACCGCCACCCTGACCGGCACCCCGTTCGCGGAGGCGGCCGACCGGGTCCGCGCGGCTCTCGCCGAGCAGGGCTTCGGCGTCCTCACCGAGATCGACATGACGGCGACGCTGCGCGCCAAGCTCGGCGTGGAGCTGGAGGACTACCTGGTCCTCGGGGCCTGCAACCCGCCGATCGCCCACCGCGCCCTGGAGGCGGACCGCCGGATCGGCCTGCTGCTCCCGTGCAACGTGGTGCTGCGCGCGGTGGACGGCGGCGTCCTGGTCGAGGCCATGGACCCGCAGCTGATGGTGCAGGTCACCGGCCGCCCCGAACTCGCCGGGGTGGCCGACGACGCCGCCGTGCGGCTGCGCGCCGCGCTGGCCGCGCTGCAGGCCTGACCTCCCCGGCAGGGGGCGCCCCCACGCCCCCTGCCGGGCCCCTGCCCGCCCTCCCGACGTCCCGCCCCTGGCCCCCGCCTGCCTCCGCATATACCCCCCTAGGTATTACCCTTGGAACCGGCGGACCCCCGCCCGCTTGGAGAGAGAACCTGTGAACCGCTCCGCCCCCGCGCCGGCCGCCTCCGCGCCGCCGGCCGTCGCCCCGCCCAAGGACGGGCTGCTCGGCCGCCTCGGCGTCTGGTCCGTCCACCACTTCAAGACCGTGCTGGCCGGCTGGCTGCTCGTGGTGATCGGCCTCGGCGCGTTCGCCCCGCAGGTCACCACCGCGCTCTCCGGCGCCGGCTGGCAGGCCAACGGCTCGGACTCGGTGAAGGTCCGCACCCTCGCCGAGGAGCACTTCGCGGGCAACGCCTCCTCCGCGATCCAGATCGTCGTCTCCGCCGACCGCCCGGTCGCCGAGCCCGACGTGCAGCAGGTCGTCGACAAGGCCACCGCGCTGGCCGCCGCCGACTCCCGGATCTCCACCGTCGTCCCGCCGCAGCCCGGCGCCACCATCAGCCAGGACGGCCGCACCGCCGTGCTGCTGGCCGGCGCCGCCGCCTCGCCGGACGACATGGTGCGCGCCGCCGACGACCTGAAGGAGCCGCTGCGCGAGCTCTCCGGCGGCGGCGTGGACGTCACCGCCACCGGCGCGTCCGTGCTGTGGAGCGACTTCAACACCGCCAACCACGACGCGATGATGAAGTCCGAGATCATGTCCTGGCCGGTCACCCTGGCCATCCTGGTGCTGGCCTTCGGCTCGCTGGTCGCCGCCGGACTGCCGCTGCTGCTGACCATGGCCGGCCTGGCCGCCTCGGCGGGCTCGCTGGTGCTGATCAGCCACCTGTTCCCGGTCTCCATCTGGGCGATGAACTTCGCCATGATGTTCGCCCTCGCGCTGGGCATCGACTACGCCCTGTTCCTGGTCGTCCGGTTCCGCGCCGCCCGCGCCAAGTCCGAACGCGGCGGCGACAGTTCACGCTCGGTCGCGGAGACCATGGACACCGCGGGCAAGGCCGTGCTGCTGTCCGGCGCGACCGTGCTGGTCAGCCTGTCCGCCGTGATGCTGGTCCCGTCCCCCGCGTTCCGCTCGATGGCCGGCGGCATCATGCTGGCCGTGCTGTTCGTGCTGGCCGCCACCCTGACGCTGCTGCCCGCCGTCCTCGGCAAGCTGGGCCACCGCGTCGACGCCCTGTCGCTGCCCTGGGCCAAGCGCGAGGAGCAGACCTCGCCGCGGTTCGAGGCCTGGGGCGAGCGCCTGTGGAAGCAGCCGCTGCGCTGGGGCGCGCTCGCCCTGGTCGCGCTGCTGGCCCTGGCCGCGCCGGTGATCGGCCTGCGCACCGCGATGCCGTCCATCAACGTGCTGCCCGAGGACGCCAGCGCCCGCTCCGGCTACACCGCCGTCCAGCAGGCCTTCGGTGACGGCGCCCCCGGCACCCTGCAGATCCTCACCCCCACCGACCAGGCCGCCGCCACCGCGCAGACCGTCGCCGGCACCCCCGGCATCGCCGGCGTGATGCCCGCGATGCCCGCCGCCGACGGCGCGAACTGGTCGATGATCCAGGCCGTCCCCTCGGTCGACCCGTCCGACCCGCAGCTGGGCCACACCGTGAACACGCTGCGGGCCGAACTGCCCGACCACACCCTGGTCGGCGGCGCCGCGGTGGAGAACCTCGACCTGCAGCACCTGCTGACCGAGAAGACCCCGCTGGTGATCGGCGTCGTCATGGTGCTCGGCTTCGTCCTGCTGCTGTTCGCACTGCGCGCCCCGCTGATCGCGGCGCTCGGCACCGCGGCCAGCCTGCTGTCCACCGGCGCGGCGTTCGGCGTCGCCCGGCTGGTCTTCCAGGACGGCCACGGCTCCGGACTGCTGGGCTTCACCCCGCAGGGCTTCCTGGACGGCTGGGCGCCGGTGTTCTTCTTCGCGATGATCTTCGCGATCGCGATGGACTACACCGTCTTCCTGCTGGCCTCCGCCAAGGAGCAGTACGAGCGCACCGGCGACCCGCGCAAGGCGATGGTCGGCGCGCTGTCCCACTCCGGACGGGTGATCTTCGCGGCGGCCGCCGTGATGGTCGCGGTGTTCTTCACCTTCGCCATCTCCGGCCCGCTGCCCCCCAAGGAGATGGGCATCGTCCTGGGCGTCGCCGTCCTGCTGGACGCCGCCCTGGTCCGCCTGGTGCTGCTGCCCGTACTGCTCCGCCTGACCGGCCGCGCCGCCTGGCACACGCCCCGCTGGCTCGACCGCGTCCTCCCGAACATCCCCTTCTCGCACTCCTGACCGCTCCCCCGAAAGGACCCACCACCATGTGCCGTCGCATCACCTGCAAGACCTGCAACAAGCCCTCCTACGCCGGCTGCGGCATGCACGTCGAGCAGGTCCTGGCCGGGATCCCGAAGTCGCAGCGCTGCTCCTGCACCGCCGCCGACAAGGCCGCGTCCGGCTCCTGGCTGAGCCGCATCTTCGGTCGCTGACCGGCTCGGACCGCGCCCCCGCCCACCGTCAGGGCGGGGGCGCTCCGCGTTCCCGGGGGCTTCAGCAGGTCGCGCGGTACGGCGCGGTCACCCGCGCCTCCCACTGCCGGGCGTCGAGCGGGCCGGTGGTCGCGCAGACCCGGGCCGCGACCCGTTCGGGGTCGAGCTGCCACAGGCCCACCGCGCCGCCCTCGGTGGCGGCGGCCAGCATCCGGCCGTCCGGGCCGAACGCGGTGACGGACAGCGGGCCGGTGCTGGTGGTGAGGGGCTCGCCGATCGGTTCGGGCCTGGCGCGGTCGGCGAGGTTCCAGCGGAGCAGCGCGCCGGTCGTGTCGTGCAGGGCGGCGGCGAGGGTCCGGCCGTCGGGGCTGAACGCCACCGCCCAGACCGGGCCGGGGGTGGCCAGCGCGGGCCCGAGCGGGAACGCGTGGTTCGGGTCGGTGGTGTCCCAGAGGGTGACGCCGCCCTGGCTGCTGCCGACGGCCAGCGTGTGCCCGTCGGGGCTGAACGTCGCCCACAGCGCCGAGCCGACGGGCTGTTGCAGGGGCCGGCCGAGGCGGACGGTGTCGTTGTCGCGGATCCGCCACAGCCCGATCCGGCTGCTGCTGGCGTCGCCGCCGGTGGCCAGGGTCTGCCCGTCGGCGGCGAACGCGACGGTGAAGACGCCGCGCATGTCGTCCGGCTGGAGGCCGGCCCGGGAGACCGGCCTGCGCGGGTCGGCGAGGTCCCACAGGTCGACGCGGTTGTCGCCGGTGGCCGCGAGGGTCTTGCCGTCGGGGGTGAAGGCGAGCGACATCACCGCCCCGCCGATGCCGGTCAACGGGTCGCCGAGCGGGGCGGGCCCGGCCGGGTCGGACATGGTCCACAGGCGGATCGTGCCGCCGCCGTCACCGGCCGCCAGCAGCCGCCCGTCGGGGCTGAACGCCACCGAGTCCACGGGCCCGGCCGGGCCGGTCAGCGGGCCGCCCGGCGGGGCCGGGCGTTCCGGGTCGGCCAGGCTCCACAGGTTGACGGTGCCGTTCTGGTTGCCCGCCGCGAGCAGCCGGCCGTCGGGGCTGAACGCCGTGGCGTTCACGTTCCCGCCCGTGCCGACCAGCAGGGTCGGCGGCAGGTGCCACAGCTCGACGGCGCCCTCGACGGTGCCGGCCGCCAGGGTGTGGCCGTCCGGACTGAACGCGAGCGCGAAGACCGCGCCGTCGCTGTCGGTCAGCGGCCGCCCGAGCGACAGTGCGCGCCGGGGGTCGGCCACGTTCCACCGGTGGACGGCGTGGTCGATGCTCGCGGCGGCCAGGGTGCGCCCGTCGCGGCTGAACGCCACCGCCAGCACCGGGCCCGCCGGGCCGGTCAGCGGGTCGCCGAGCCCGGCGGGCCGGCCGGGGTCGGCGACGTCCCAGAGCCGGACCTCGCCGTCCGCACTGCCGACGGCCAGGGTGTGCCCGTCGGGGCTGAACGCCACGGCGTTCGCCTGCTTGGCCGAGACGGACAGCGGGGCGCCGAGCCGCGCGGGCCGGCCCGGGTCGGCGACGTTCCACAGCCGCACCTCGCCGCCCGCGTCCGCGGCGGCCAGCGTGTGCCCGTCCGGGGCGAACGCCACCGAGGCGATCGGGTGGGCCGGGCCGGAGAGCGGCTCGCCGATCGGGGTGGGCCGGCCAGGTCCGGTGAGGCTCCACAGCCGGATCTCCCCGCCGGAGTCGGCCGCCGCGAGCACCCGGCCGTCCGGTGCGAAGGCCACCGACTGGACGGCGCCCCAAGGGAGTTGCTCGACCGTGCCGAGGGCGCGCGGGTGCCCGGCGCTGCTGACGTCCCACAGGTCGAGGACGCCCGAGCCGACCACGCCGTCACGGGTGTGGTCGCCGCTGTGCCCGCCGACCGCGAGGGTGCGGCCGTCGGGGCTGAACGCCACCGATCGGATCGCGTCCACGGCGGGGCCCTCGGGCAGCGGCTGCCCGAGCGTCGCCGGCCGGGCCGGGTCGGTGACGTCCCACAGCCGGACCGTGGAGCCCGTGGCGAGCCCGGTGGCCATGGTCCGCCCGTCCGGGCTGTAGGCGACCGTCCCGACCGGGCCGGTATCGCCGTCGACCCGGGCCCCGGTGGCGGTCGGGGTGTTCTGGGTGCTCAGCAGCCGCGAGGCGGTCGTCGCGTCCGGGAACAGCCGGTAGGCGGCCAGCGCGATCCGCGCGGACAGCGCGGGGTCGGTGGCGGCGAACTGGAGTGTCTCGGAGGCCAGTTGCGCCCGGACGGCCCGGTCGCGATCGGCCCGGGCATCGGCGGCGGACGCCCGGGCGTTGGCGCCCTGGCGGACGGCGACCGCGGCCGCCGCTGAGGCGAGCACCGCCAGCGCCGTGATCGCGGCCACGGCGGCGCGCCGCAGGGCGCGGGCCCGGCGGGCCTGGCGCCGGGACGCCTTCAGGTAGTTCAGCGCGCCCGCGCTCAGCTCGCGCGGGTGCGCGTCGGACCAGGTGACGGCCGCCGCCAGCCGGCTGCCGCGCAGCAGCGCCGTGCGTTCGTGCCCGTCGCGGGCCCAGGCGGCCGCGGACTCCTCCAGGTCCTGGCGGACCGGCGCGCCGGCCCGGTCCTCGTCGATCCACTGGCGCAGCGTCGGCCAGGCCCGGATCAGCGCCTCGTGGGTGAGCGTGACGTGGTCCTGGTCGCCGGTCAACAGGCGGGCGGCGGTGAACACTTCGACCACGTCGGCGGCGGCCTCCGGGTCCGGCAGGCCGTCCAGCAGCTCGTGGTGGCGCACCCGCCGACGGGTGTCGTCGGCGTCGGGCCGGACCACCACCAGGCGCCGGAACAGCAGCCGGGCGAGGTCCCGCCGCTGCGGGGACAGGCCCAGGTAGCTCGCCTCGGCGGTGGCGGCGATGGCCCCGGTGATCCCGCCGGTGCGCCGGTACCCCCGGATCGTCAGCAGCGGCCCTTCGCGGGCGTACCAGGTGGCCCACAGCGCGTGGGCGAGCAGCGGCAGCCGGCTGGCCCGGGCGGCGGTGTTGCGGGCGCTGCCCGGGTCGCGCGAGTCGGCGGCGCCGTCGAGTTCGGCGAGCATGACGTCGACCAGGCCCTCCTCGACGGCGAGGCCGGCGTCCTCGGCGGGCCGCAGGATGGCTTCGCGCAGTTCCTCCGCCGTCATCGGGTCCAGCAGGACGGGGTCGGCGCGCAGCGCGGTGCGCAGTTGCCGGTGGTCGGTGCAGGCCGCGAAGAAGTCGGCCCGGACGGCCAGCAGCACCAGCGTCGGGGGCCGGTCGGCGGCGGGCCGGGACAGCAGGTCGAGGACGTCGACGAACCACTGGCGCGCGGCGAACTCGGTTCCCGGCGTGAAGAGTTCCTCCAGCTGGTCGACGACGAGCAGCAGGCCGGGCGCGTCCGGGGCGGCGTGCGCGGCGAACTCGCGGGCGCACCGTTCGGGGTCGCCGCGCCAGGCGCGGGCGGTCTCCGGGGCCGTGTCGGCCGTCAACCCGGCGGCGGTCATCAGCGCCTGTGCGGGTGAGGCGGTCGGCGTCAGCACGACGGCGGCCCAGTCGCGGGAGCCGGCCCGGGCCAGGCGTCCGGCGGCCAGCGCGGGCAGCACACCGGCGGCGAGCAGCGAGGACTTCCCGGCGCCCGAGGGACCGATCACCACGAGCGGGCCGCCGGTGCCGGCCCGGGCCTCCAGTCGGGCGCAGACGGCGTCCACGGCCTGCGCGCGGCCGTGGAACCAGCGGGCGTCGTCCGCGCCGAACGCGGCCAGGCCCGGGTACGGGCACACGGTGGCGGCCTGTTCCGTGCCGAACGGGGCCTGCTTGTACACCTGGACGACCAGGTCACGGCCGGCCTGGTAGCCGTCGCCGCCGCCGGAGACCTTCAGGTGCAGCTCGGCCGGGGGCCGGTCGGAGTCGCTCACGCCGGCTCGCGCCGGTCGATGGTGATGTCCCGGCCGGCCTGGTGGCCGTCGCCGCCGCCGGTGACCTCCATCCGCAGCGTGATCCGCTGCGGGGCCGGGGCGGGCGGCGGGTCGAGGAGTCGGCGCAGCTCGTCGGCGGCCTCGGGCCGCTCGGTGAGCAGCCGGGCGAACCGGTCCTGCCACTGCTGCGCGCACCGGGCCCGCAGCCGCTCGGCGGTGTCCGGGTCGGCGGCGCCGGTCAGGGCGAGCCGGGTGTCGGTGAGCTCGGCGGCCACCCGGTCGGTGCGGGTGTGCCGCCACAGCGCGGGGATCGAGGTGGCGGCGGCCTCCCAGCCGTCCGCGGTGAGCAGTTCGACGAGTCTTCCGGCGGCGGCCGCGGCGAGTGCTGCCGGGGCGGTGTCCACCATGTGCGGGTCCTTCCGGGTGCGGGTGCCGCCGAGCGGGGTCAGCCGCGGGTGGCGATCGCGGTGAGGGTGAGGTTGGCGTTGACGTAGACCTGGTCGCCGCCGACGGTCCAGCGCAGTCCGGTGGGCGGGGCCGCCGGGTCGCTGTACTTCCAGCGGGCCCGTCCGGTGGCGGCGTCGATCGCCCACAGGTTCTTCTGCGAGTCGGTGGCGAGCACGGTGTCGGCGGTGCAGCGGGCGTGGACGCCGGAGAGCGAGAGGGCCTGCTCCCACATGACGTGCGGGGGCAGCACCGCCTTCCATCTGGCCCGGCCGTCGGCGGCGTCGAGGGCGACCAGGTCCTGGCCGACCGGGATGTAGACCGTCGCGCCGTCCGGGGAGGCGAAGGGGGTGCCGAAGCGGACCTCGGGCTGGTCCTCGGGCGTCAGGTCCCAGGCCTGCTTCCCGGTCTGCGGGTCGACGGCGATGATCCGGTCGGCGCCGAACACGAACCGGCCGCCCGCCCAGCAGGTCATCGCGGGGCCGCTCTGGAAGTACCACTTGCCGTTCGGCACGGTCTGCTTCCAGCCGCGCGCGCCCTGCTGCGAGGCGTCGAGCACCACGACCTGGCCGTCGGGCTTGGCCGCGGCACTGGCCGCCAGCAGCAGGTGGCCGCTCGGCGGCGCCAGCACGTTGGCCAGGTCGGTGCCGCTGGTCTTCCACCGCAGGTCGCCGGTGGCGGCGTCGAAGGCGCCGAGCACGCCGGCGTAGGTGTCGTCGTCGACCGACGCGTGCCGGCCCGCGCTCACGTAGACGGTGTCGCCGACCGCGGCCACGTCGGTGGCCCGGTTGCCGCCGCCCAGCGTGGCCGGCAGCGAGGTCGCCCACTTCGGCGTCCCGGTGGCGGCGTCCATCGCGGCGATCGCCGAGTCCCGACCGTGGACCGTGCCCAGCACGTAGAACGACCCGTTGGCGTAGGTCAGTTGCGTGATGGCCAGCGAGGAGTGGTAGACGGTGATCTGGTGCGGGTCGCCGATCGGCCTGCCGGCCCGGTCGAGGAACCTGGTCGACTTGTCCGAGGCGACGGCCACGGACTGCTCGGAGGCCGCCAGCTCGCTCGGCTCCTCGTCGAGCACGATCTGCCAGACGGTCTTCGGCGCCGCGCCCGTCACATCGATCGCGACCACGTCGGACGAGGAAGCGGACGGGGACGGCGACGGGGAGGCCGAGGCCGGTCCCGGGGACGGGGGCGCGGCGGCGGCCCCGCCCGGTGCCCGGGGCGCGGGGTCGGTCTGCCGGGCGAGCACGGTGGCCAGGCCCGCGACGGCGACCGCGCCGCCCGCCGCGCCTAGCAGCAGGGTGCGGCGGCCGATCCCCGGGCCCTTCCCCACCGCGGCGGCGGCCGCGGCGACGGGGGCCGGCAGCCAGCCGTCGGGCGCGGCGGGCGGATCCCCGAACAGGCCGACCAGCCGCTGGACGGCGTCCTGGCCGCCGGACGGGGAGCGGAACTCCTCGACGGCCTCCCGCACCAGCGGCATCAGCACGCTCGCCGGGGCCACGTACCCGCCGGCCCCGAACTCCAGCGCCGCCGCCAGGTCCGCCAGGTCGTCCTGCTGCTGCGCCGCCCCCGACACCCGGGCGGGCAGCAGCGGCGCGGCCACGGCGAGCAGCACCGCGTTCGGGGTGAGCGCCCCGTGGGCGAAGCCGGTGGCGTGCACGGAGGCGAGCGCCTCGGCAAGGCCCCGGGCCAGCACCGCCAGGGTCGGCCACGGCAGCGGGCCGTACCGTTCCACCGCCTGCCGGAGCGTCACGGCCGGGACGAAGGCGTCGGCCAGCCAGGGCGCCGGGCCGGCCAGGTCGGCGCCGAGCACCGGTGCGAGGCCGGGGCCGGCGAGTTTCAGCGCCGCGCCGACGTCCGCCCGGAACCGCGGGTCCTGCGCCAGCGCCTCCGGTATCTCCGTCACCGCCGCGCGGACCCCGCCCGGACCCCGGCCCAGGTGGACGGGGCCGCCCAGCACGCCGTCGGGCAGCCGCCCCACCAGTCGGTACGGCCCCAGCTGCTTCGGTCCGCCCGCTTCCGAACGATTCATCGCCCCAACCCCCCGGCTGTCGCTTCCCCAGGAGGCTACCGCCGAACGGCTGCTTCGGCGCCGAACGGAGACGTGTCGCCGACCGTGCTCTTCCGGACCGATCGGCTCCGGCCGAAAACTGACCACCCCTCACACATTTCGGCCAACTCCCCTGACCCGCTGGGAAATCACCGCCGGGTCGGCTAAGTTTTCGAGTGACGCCGGAAGCGGAGCCTCCGCTTCCGGCCAGGGGTTGGACTATCACTCGGAGGGGACATCTCATGGCGGAACTCGACCTCGGCGAAGCGACGGACTGGAAGGAAGGCGACTCCCACGGCCGCGTCAAGCTGGTGCAGAACCGCACCTACCCGACGTCGCCGAAGCGGGACGTGCTGGTGAGCGGGCCGGAGAGCATCGAGATCTCGATCAACACGAACTTCGACACCAGCCAGGAGGCGTCGAAGGTCTACTTCACGACCCACCACGGCAGCACGAAGAAGATCATCGCGGTGCTCGACTCCGACGGGAACCTGTCCATCGCGGGCCGGCTGACCACCGACCAGAAGTACCTGCAGTTCTGACGCGGGCGCAGCAGGCCCGACACACGTCGAAGCGGGGCGCAGCCGGATCGGCTGCGCCCCGCTCGGGGTTTCTGCGGGGGCTACACGCCTGCGGGCTCGGCGGTGTCGGGGGTGGCGGCCAGGACGCGTTCGACCATGGCCGGGTCGATGGCGGCGCGGACCAGGGCGTCGCCGAGGCGGTGCAGGTCAGCGGGGTCGATGAGGGCGGCGAGTTCGGCGGGGTCGGCGGGGAGGCCGAGGCGCTCGGCGCCGGCCAGGGCGCGCGGGTCGAGACTGGGGCGAAGGTGGGGCCAGACGGCCTGGGCCTCGCGGCAGAACGCGGCGGCGCCGGCCGGGCCGATGCCGGGGAAGCGCTGCAGCAGGGCGCGGGTGCGTTCGGGGCGGCCGTTCGAGGCGACGGCGAGTTTGCGCAGGTCGCCGCCGTACTCGCTCTGGGCGAGCCGGGCGCATTCGCCGAGCCGGGTGGCGGTGCCGTCGGCGAAGTGCTGGTAGCGGCCGGCGATCAGGGCGTCCTTGCGCTGCTGCCAGTCGAGTTCCAGGGTGCCGGCGGGGGTGCCGGCGCCGGCGGCGACCAGGGAGGCCGTGCCGGTGACTGCGATCTCGGCCTGGATGCGGGCCGAGACCAGGTTGCTGAGCATCAGCAGCTGCCACAGTTCGGCGGGCCGGTCGGCGATGTCGATGCCCGCCTGTTCTGCGTGGGTGGTTCCCGCGTCCGCCACCAGTACCGCCACTCGTTGTCGCGCGTCCATACCGGCCTCCGCCCAGATCGCTTCGCTGACGAACCGTCAGCCCTTCGGCCCCGACGGTATGCGGAGGGGGCCCCGGGCGGGCGGGAGGCTCGCCGACCGGGGCTCAGGCCAGCAGGGCGGCGACCTCGGAGAGGGTGCGGACCCGGGGGACGGTGACGTCGGGCGTGTCGGTGGGTTCGCGCTCCAGCCAGATGCCGAGCAGTCCGGCCTCGGTGGCGGCCTGCGCGTCCACGTCGAGCCGGTCGCCGACGTACGCGGCGCGTTCGGGGGCGACGCCGAGGGTGCGGCAGGCGAGGTGGAAGATCTCCGGGTCGGGTTTGGCGCAGCCGGCCTCGGCGGAGGCGGTGGTGTGCTCGGCGAGCAGGCCGAGGCCGACGGTGCGCAGCTTGTCGCGCTGTATGCCGCCC
The DNA here is from genome assembly GCF_053602195.1 of Kitasatospora sp. NPDC004531. Taxonomy (NCBI): domain Bacteria; kingdom Bacillati; phylum Actinomycetota; class Actinomycetes; order Kitasatosporales; family Streptomycetaceae; genus Kitasatospora; species Kitasatospora sp. NPDC004531. Next base: position 17,847 of record NZ_JBSGDD010000080.1, read on the forward strand.
TCGCCGTTGGTGATCACGCCGAGCCGCCGGTCGGCGCCCAACTCGCGGACGGCGCGCGGCACTTCGGGGAAGGCCCGCCAGGACCGCCGGTACCGGCGGAGGTATCCGGCGAACCAGGCGTCGGCCCGTTCGTCCGTCCACTCCCCCAGGCCCAGGTGCCGGGCGAGGCCGAGGGCGCGGACCCGGCGCTGCTGTTCGACGGTCAGTTCACCGGCCAGGTAGCGGTCGTACTCGACGCGTTCGCGCTCCCGCCAGAACCGCAGCAGGCCGTCCCGGTCGAGCGGCCGGCCGGGGAGTTCGGCGGCGGCCCCGGCCAGCACGGCGGCCTCGGCCGCGCCGTCGTGGTCCAGCAGTGTGCCGTCGAGGTCGAACAGCACCGCCTCGATGCGCATCCGTCCCTCCTCGGCCGCCTACTGGGAGTTCGACCTTAGCGGACGGTCCGTCACCAGGGGCCGGCCGGGTAGGGCCCCTTGGTCTGCAGGATGCCCTCCAGTTCCATCAGGATGGACCGCACGCCGGCCCGCTGGACGACGCGGCCGTAGCGGCGGGCGGGGTGGGCCTCGACCGTCACGCCGACGGCCGCCTGGCCGGTGCCGTTGGGGGCGACCTGGACCGCGAAGACCTCGTGGCAGCTGGTCGCCTCGTACAGGTGCAGGACGCCCTCGGCGGCGCGGGCCTCCCAGCGGCCCGCCCGGTAGCCGTCGCGGTAGCGGCGCCACACCTCCTCGGTGAACCAGAGGCTGTCCGGCACCGGGCAGGGCCGGGGCAGCAGCATCGGCCGGTGGCGCGATGCGGCCGGGGGCTCGGCGTCCAGCCGCATGGGCGGCGGGATCCGGCAGTCCTCGGGGAACGCCCAGCCGGGCAGCGGTTCGCGGGCGGCCAGCCAGGCGGCGGGGATGCCCGCGGTGCCGGTGCGGGCGGCGACCACGCCGCCGGTGATCGCGGCGACGGTGTCCATGTCGCCGCCGGCGCCGATCGCGGCCCGGACCGCCGCCGGGTAGTCGTCGAGCCACCGGGCGGCGCACCAGAGCGCGAACGGGACGGTGTCGAGGGCGCTGGTGTGGCGGCCGTTGCCGAGCACCGCCGCCACCGCCCGGGCGTCGGTCCGGTCGATCAGCCGCCGCGCCTGGTCCAGGCCGTCGCGGACCGGCCCGAACGGGGTGAGCTCGACGACCTCGGACAGGAAGCGTTCCGGGGTGAGCGGCTTCGTGCGGCAGCGCACCGCGTGGGCGGCGGCGACGGCCACCGCGATCGCGCCGTCCACCGCGTCCGGGTGGGTGTGGGTGGCCAGGGCGGTGTCGGCGGCGGGCCGGACGGCGGAGGCCGGGTCGTAGTCGTGGGCGGCACCGAGCGGGGCCACCCGCATCGCCGCGCCGTTGCCGAACGAGCCCTGGCCGTCGAAGAGTTCGGCGGCGAGCCGGCGGTGGTCGCCGCCCTCGCGGATCAGCCGCAGCAGCCGGTTGGCGGTGGCGCCGTAGCCGCGGTCGAAGTCGTGGCGCAGCGCGAAGGCGTGGGCCAGGTCGTAGCGGTCGACGGCGCCGCGGGCCTTCTGCATGGCGTACACCGAGCAGGCCATCTCGGTGTCGTCGGTCCACGGCCACGGGCCGGGCGGGACGGTGTCGGCGCCGAAGTGGGCGCGCGCGGTGTCGGGGACGAAGAACTGGGCACCGAGGGCGTCGCCGACGGACAGGCCCTGGAGGGCGTCGAACACGGGGCCGCTGTGCGGGGTGGAGTCGGTCATATGGCTCCTACCGAAGCGTGCGGGCGGCGCGGCGTCAAGTCGCGGCGGGGGCACGGAAATTCGCTTGCCGATGCCGGGCGGGCCGCTGAGAATCCGTCCCCATGGATACCGTTCTGTCGCCCCAGCAGGTCGAGGATTTCGTCACGGACGGCTTCGTCCGGCTGGAGGGCGCGTTCTCGTCCGACACGGCCGCCGAGTGCCGCGAGTTCCTGTGGCGGGAGATGGGACTCGATCCGGACGATCCGGCGGGCTGGACGCAGCCGGTGGTGCGCCTGGGCGGGTACGCGGCGGAGCCGTTCCGGCGGGCCGCGACCTCCGAGCGGCTGCACGCCGCGTTCGACCAGCTGGTCGGCGAGGGCCGGTGGCGGCCGCAGCCGTGGCTGGGCACGTTCCCGGTCCGCTTCCCGCACCCGGACGACCCGGGCGACGCGGGCTGGCACATGGACGCGAGCTTCACGCCGGACGGCGAGCAGGGCATGTGGCTGAACCTGGTCTCGCGCGGGCGGGCGCTGCTGATGCTGTTCCTGCTGTCCGACGTGGACGAGGCGCACGCGCCGACCCGGATCAAGGTCGGCTCGCACCTGGACCTGCCGCGGCAGTTGGAGCCGGCCGGGGAGAAGGGCGTGGAGATGTTCTCGTTCTGCGCCGAACTCGACCGGGCCGGGCTGCTGGACAACCCGGAGCGGGAGACGGCGCTCGCCACCGGGCGGGCGGGGGACGTGTACCTGTGCCACCCGTTCCTGATCCACGCCGCGCAGCCGCACCGCGGCACCGAGCCGCGATTCATCGCCCAGCCGCCGCTGGTGTCCACCGCCGATCTGGTGCTGGAGCGCGCGGACGGGGCGTACTCGCCGGTGGAGCGCGCCGTGCGGCTGGGGCTCGGGCGCGGGTGAGGATGTCGGCGCACCGCCCGCGGCTGCGATGATCGGGGCGTCTCAGGCGAAGGGGATGCCGTGATCGGTGTACTGCTGGTGGTTGTGCTGCTGCTCGTGGTGGGCGGCTGCGGGTGTGTGGTGTGGGCGGAGCGGGGCGGGCCCGGCTGGGCCCGCGCGGTCGCCCGGGTGACGCTCGGCGCGGGCGAGCTGGTCCGGCGGGACGCCCGACGCCGCCGGAACGAGGACCGCCGCCGGATCGGGGGCTTCGACGGCGGCTCCGACTCGGGGGGCGACGCGGGCTGACGCGGGGCGCGGGCGGGCCAGGCCGACGCGGGCCGGGCCCGGCTGGGCTGACGTGGGCCGGGCCGGCGTCGGCCCCGCGCTCGGGAGTCAGTCGGCGATGCCCAGCGGGTCCGGGGCGTCGGCGAGCAGGCGGGCGCCGTTCTCGGTGACGCGGTTGACGGCGGTGGGCACGGCGCGGACCCGGATGTTCCCGTCGGCCGGGCGGTGCAGCAGGTGGTGCAGGTCGGACCGGTCGCTGTGCGCCGGATCGAGCCAACTGTCCAGGTCCTGGCGGGTGATGGTGAGCGGCATCCGGTCGTGCACCCGCCCGGCGCTGTCGGTGGCGTCGGTGGTCAGGATGGTCGCCGTCGCCAGCCAGGCCGCCGGGTCGTCCTCCGGCACGCTCGCGTCCCGCCAGAACTCGTACAGGCCGGCCATCAGCATCAGCTCGCCGGTGCTCAGGAAGTAGGGCTGCTTGTAGGCCTTGCGGCCGTCCGCCGCCGGGACGGGCCGCCACTCGTAGTAGCCGTCGGCAGGGATCACGCAGCGCCGGGCGGCGAACGCCTTGCGGAACGAGGGCTTCTGGTCGACGGTCTCCGAGCGGGCGTTGATCAGCCGGGCCGCGCCGGAGCGGTCCTTCGCCCAGGACGGGACCAGGCCCCAGCGCAGCGTCCGCAACTGGCGCACCACCTCGCCGGTGTCGTGGTCGACCCGCTCCAGCACCGCCGGGATCGGGTCGGTCGGCGCCACGTTCCAACTGGGCGCGAGCGCCTCCGTCGGGTTCCAGCGCGCGACGTCGAGCAGGGCGACCAAGTCACCGGGCTCGGTGGTGGAGACGAAACGACCGCACATGCGTCCCCACTCTGCCACCGAGCACCGACAACCGCACGCGCCCCGCCCGGCGCTTCCGGCGCGGCCGGCTCAGGAGTAGAAGTTGCGGTCCCAGCGGTGGCCGGCCAGCACCTTCAACTCGGCCTCGCCGAGCGGCACTCCGTCGCCGACGGCGGCGTTGCGCTCGACGTTGCGCACCGAGCGCATGCCCGGGATGACGGTGGACACGGCCGACTCGCTCAGCACGAACCGCAGCGCCGCCTCCGCCAGCCCGTCCGTCCCGATGCCCAGGTCGGCGGCGATCGCGGCGGCCCGGCGCTCGACCTCCGCCAGACGCTCGCCCCGGAAGTAGCGCTGCCGGAAGTCGCCGTCCGGGAACACCGTGTCGGCCGTCAGCCGGCCGGTCAGGCCGCCCTCGTCCAGCGCGACCCGGACGATCACGCCGACGCCGTGCTCGCGGCAGGCCGGGAACAGCTCGTCCAGCGGCGACTGGTCGAAGACGTTGTAGATCACCTGCACCGCGTCCACCGCGCCGCTGCGCACCAACTCGACGGCGGTGTGCGGCTCGTGGTCGTTGATCGAGACGCCGAACAGGCCGATCAGGCCCTCCTCCTTGAGCGCGGTGACGGTCTCCAGCCAGTCGCCGCGACCCAGCCACTCGTCGTGCCAGACGTGGAACTGCACCAGGTCGAACCGCTCCAGGCCGCCGGCCCGCAGCGAGGTCTGCACGCTCTCTCGGATGTGCGCGCCCGGGAAGGTCTGCGCCGGGTCCACGCCCGGGCGGGCCGGCCACTGCCGGTTCAGCGGCGGAACCTTGGTCGCCACCCGCACCTGCTGACCGGCCGCGGCACGCTCCCGCACCACCCGGCCGACCAGCCGTTCGCTCTCGCCGTAGCCGCGGGCCGTGTCGATGAAGTTCACGCCCAGGTCGATCGCCCGGTGCAGCGCCGCCAGCGACTCGTCCTCCCGCGCGCCGATCCAGCCGGACGCGCCGATCCCCCACGCCCCGAAGCCGACCTCCGACACCTCGACCCCGCTGCGCCCCAACTGCCGGTACCGCATTCGCCGTTCCTCCTCCGCGCCGGTGATGCCTCGGCTCGCGACGATAGGCGGCGGGGCCGCCGGAGGCCAGCGAAATCCGGTGCCGACTACACTCCGCGCCATGATCGAGCCGCCGTTGGCCGCCCTCGGCCCGTACTTCGCCACCCTCGCCGGGCCCGCGCCCGCCGGGTTCCGGCCGCTGCGCGAACTGTCCGCACCGGACGGGCCGTTGGCGGCGCGGATCGCCGAGGTCGGCCGGGTGCTGGGCACGGACGAGACACGGGTCGCGGCGTCCACCGCGCACCTGGGGCTGGCGGCGCGGCTGTGGTCGGTGGCCCTCGGGACGGCGGTCGCCACCGGGCGGCTGCCCGACCTGGACGGCGCGCGGTTCGCGCTGCCGCCGCAGGGGCCGTTCGACCTGTGGCTGCCGGCGCCCACCGCGGAGGCCTCGCCGGCCGGGCTGCACGCGCTGGTGATGGACGGGCACCTGCACCCGCTCGCCGCCGCCGTCCGCGAGCTCACGCCGGTCGCGGCCGGACTGCTCGCGGGCAACGCCGCCTCCGCGCTGGTCGGCGCCGCCAGGCAGCTCGGCGCCCTCCCCCACCTGCGCACCCCCGCCGCCGCACTCGCCCGCGCCCTCCTCGCCCTCCCCGACCTCTCCGCCACCGGCACCCCCACCCCGCCGGGCCACCCCCTCGCCTTCCGCCGCACCTCCTGCTGCCTGTACTACCGCACCCCTACCGGCGGCCTGTGCGGCGACTGCGTATTCAGCCGCCCGCCCAAGTCGCGGGCTTGACAGGAGAGTTCGGCGGACCGACGGGGCGCTTGCCGGGGGACGGAAGGAACGACGAGCGGGCGCAGCTCCGTCAGGCGAGCGGCAGACACGGCGGGGAGCGGGCGCGGCCCCGGGGGACTGCGTCTTCGACCGGGCCCGAACTTGGAGTTCGGCTCGCGGCGAAGCGGTGCCACCCCTGGGCGGGCTGCGCGACGACCCGGCACCCAACTCTGGAACATGGCACGGGAGTTCATCGCGCGACGAGCCGATACCGCCCCGGCGGGCGTGAGCCGGGGGCGGCGTCTTGGACCGGGCCGCCAACCACCGGGGAGCCCGGAACACGACGAACCAACACCCGCCCCGGCGGCGTGCTGCACGGCAGCCGAGCACCCCACCTCCCGCACATGGCGCAGGAGTTCATCGTGCGACCGACCAACGCCACCCCGACAGGCGTGGGACGAAGGCGGCGATTCCGGCCGGGCCACCCACCACCGGGGAGCCCGGAACACGACGAACCAACACCCGCCCCGGCGGCGTGCTGCACGGCAGCCGAGCACCCCACCTCCCGCACATGGCGCAGGAGTTCATCGCACGAACGACCAACGCCACCCCGACAGGCGTGGGACGGAGGCGGCGATTCCGGCCGGGCCACCCACCACCGGGGAGCCCGGAACACGACGAACCAACACCCGCCCCGGCGGCGTGCTGCACGGCAGCCGAGCACCCCACCTCCCGCACATGGCGCAGGAGTTCATCGCACGAACGACCGACGCCACCCCGACAGGCGTGGGACGGAGGCGGCGTTTCCGGCCGGGCCACCAGCCACCGGGGAGCCCGGAGCACGACGAGCCGGCACCCGCCCCGGGGGCGGAATGGGCGACGACTGCGCGTTCAGCACCGGCCCCGACTCCCGGGCCGGGACCTGGGAGTTCGGCACACGGCAAGTGGGCGCGGCTCCGGCTGCTCGCACCCCGGCTCCGTGATGGGCAGCGGGCCTGCCGGCGGCTGTCGGGCGCGCTCGCGTTCCGCCGGGGTCAGGCCGTGGCGATCAGGTGGCTGAGTTGGTCGGCGGAGGTGGCGGGGCCGGGGAAGAAGCGGTTGCGGGTGAGGGCGAAGGTGGTGGCGGTCGTCGGGTCGGCCCAGGCGGTGCTGCCGCCCATGCCCGGCATGCCGAAGACGGCCAGGGTCTGCTGGGGGTCGGCGCCGGGGCGGCCGAGGTTGTAGCCGAGGGCGCGGGCGGCGGGGAAGCCGACCATGCGGTCGATCTCGGCGGTGGCCAGGGTGGTGATCTCCCGGAGCCGCTCGTCCGGGACGAGGCGGACGCCGTCCACGTCGGTGAGCAGCGCGGCGTACATCCGGGCCACCGCGCGGGCCGACATGGTGCCGCCGGAGGGGATGTCGGAGGTGAGGACCAGCGGGTTGTTGCCGTAGCCGGCGCTCGGGGTGAGGGCGGGCGGGGTGGCCTTGAACAGCGGCAGGTCGGCGGGCATGGCCGCGAGCATCTCGGCGGCGCCGGGCGCGTCCTCCAGCCGGGCGAGCCGGTCGAGTTCGGCGGCGGGGACGCCGAAGTACAGCTCGTCGGCGATGCCGAGCGGTTCGGCGACCTCGTCCCGGAGCACCTGCGAGATCGGCTTGCCGGTGGCCCGGCGGACCACCTCGCCCAGGATGAATCCCCAGGTCACGGCGTGGTAGCCGGTGGCCGTTCCGGGCTCCCACCAGGGTTCGGCGGCGGCGATCAGGGCGCACATGCCGTCCCAGTCGGCCAGGTCGGCGAGCGTGGTGTCGGCGGGGACGGCGGGGACGCCGATCGAGTGGGTGAGGGCGTGCCGGAGGGTGGCCTTGCCCTTGTCGTGGGCGCCGAACTCGGGCCAGAGGTCGACGATCGGGGCGTCGTAGTCGAGGACGCCGCGCTCGGCGAGGACGTGCACGACGGTCGCCGTCACTCCTTTGCCGGTGGAGGCGCTGAAGAACGGGGTGTCGGGGGTGACCGGCCGCCCGCTCGCCGGGTCGGCGACGCCCGCCACCGCGTCCACCACCTTCTCGCCGTTCCGGTACACGGCGACCTGGATTCCCAACTCCTGGCCCGACTCCACCAGTTGGTCGATGGCCTGCTGCACGAGCTGCTGCATGACGGTGATGCCCTCTCGATCCTCGGCTGCGGCGCCCGCGCGGGCGCCGTTCGACCGACAGTCGGAGCCGCCGGACGGATCTCTACACGGCCGGCCGACCCGTTTCGCGGGCGGCGAGCTGGGCGGCGAGGACGGCGGGCGCTTCGGCCAGCGAGGGCCCGTACCAGGTGAGGTGCCGTCCGCCGAGCAGGGCGTACCGCAGGCCGGGGAACGCCTCCGGCCCGTCGGTGGCGGTGAAGCGGTACGGTTCGTCCGGCAGGACGAGCAACTCGGCTCCCGCGCCCCGGAGTTCGGCGAGCGGGACGCGCGGGTAGCGGCCGGGGCGCCCGGCCGTGACGACGGTGACGCCCAGGCGTCGCAGCAGGTCGGCGGCGAAGGTGTCCGCGCCGAGCACCATCCACGGCCGCCGCCAGATCGGCACCACCGCCGGCACCGGCGCCGCCCGCCCGTCCAGCTCCGCCCAGGCCTTCCGGGCGTCGGACAGCCAGGCGGGGTCGGGCAGTCGGCAGGCGTCGACGAGCAGGCGGCGCAGCGAGTCGAGGGCCTGGTCGAGGTCGCGGATCCGGGTGGTCCACACCGGCAGGCCGGCCGCGCGCAGTGCGGCCAGGTCGGGGGCGCGGTTCTCCTCCTCGTTGGCGATCACCAGATCGGCACGGAGAGTGACGATGCGCGCCACGTCCGGGTTCTTGGTGCCGCCGATCCGGGCGACCTCCAGTCCGGCGGGGTGGGTGCACCAGTCGGTGGCGCCGACCAGCAGCTCGGGGGCGGTGGCGGCCACCGCCTCGGTGAGCGAGGGGACCAGCGAGACGATCCGGCGGACCTCCCCGAGCCGTACCGGGTGGCCTTCGTCGTCCGTCAACTCCCTTGTCGCACGCATGAACAGCAGCCTACCGCCGCCGTCCGAGGGTCACCCGACCGGGATCCGGCGGCGGCGCTCCGCGGGCCTCCCAGAGCCGATCGGATGTACACGGATTTTTTCGCCGTTCTCGCCGCGCGCCTCCTCGACAGCTGACCTAGCGTGGGTCTCGCCCCGGCCGGTTCCGGGGATCTGCAGGCGGGCATCCCCCTGCTTCCCAATCACCCTCAGTAACACTCAGTGAAAGTGGAACAACATGTTCGGAAAGATGCTCAGCGCCATCGGTGTCGCCTCGGCTCTGGCCGTGACGGCTGTCGGTACGGTCGGCTCCGCCTACGCGGCGGACACGACGGCCCAGCCCGCGACCCAGGCGGCGGTCCAGCCTGCGGCGCAGCCCGTGGCCCAGGCCGACCCGCTGGCCTCGACCCTGCCGGTGATCTCCGCGGCGAACAACACCGCGGTGGCCCCCGAGGTCCAGACCCCGTCGCTCACGCTGGCGCAGCCGACCAACCTTCCGTCGGTGCACTCCGACGGGACGGCTCAGGGCATCGCGCCGCTGGACCTGGTGTGCGGGGGCTTCTCGTTCAACGGGCCGAGCTTCACCGAGACCTGTAACGGCCCGCTGTGGCAGCCCTTCGTCGACTGCTCGGACGGCAACCGCTACGTGTCCACCGTCCTCTTCTCCGGCCAGTTCCGCGTGCGTCTGACCTGCCCGGTCGGCGTGGCGGTCGCCGGCGGCGCCTTCGACCTGTCGTAGGCACCGGCGAGGTGAACCAGGCCGCCGACCCTGCCCGCCCGGGCACGGTCGGCGGCCCGCTGCGTTCAGCCCCCGAGCACCGGCAGCCGCACCACCAGCCGCGCGCCGGGCAGCCGGCCGGGCGGCTCGGCGGCGGCCGTGCCGCCCAGGCTGTGCGCGATGGTGCGCACCAGGGCCAGGCCCAGGCCCGCGCCGCCGCTGTTGCGGTCGCGGGCGTCGTCCAGGCGGACGAAACGTTCGAAGACCCGCTCGCGGTCGGCGGCCGGGATGCCCGATCCGTCGTCCTCCACCGCGAGTTCGGCCCAGCCGTCCGCGACGGTGAGGGTGACCGAGACCCGGCTCTCCGCGTGCCGGGCGGCGTTGTCCAGCAGATTGCGCACCAGTCGGCCGGGCAGCACCTCGCGGCCCGCGAGCACCGCCTCGGCGAGCTCGCCCCGGTACGTCAACCCGCCGTCCCCGTACTCGCGTTCGGCGAGCTGCTCGGCGATCAGGTCGTGCAGGTCGGTGGTGCCGCCGTGGCGTTCGGCGCCCGGCTCGGCGTCCCGTTCGGTGCGGGCCAGCAGGAGCAGGTCGTCGGCGAGGTCCTGGAGCCGTTCGGTGTCGCCGAGCGCGCCGCGCACCACGGCCGGCCAGTCGGCGGTGACCGGGTGGGCGAGCGGCACCTCCAGTGAACTGCGCAGCGCGGCAAGCGGACTGCGCAGTTCGTGCGAGGCGTCGGCGACCAGGCGGCGCTGTTCGTCCAGGGCGTGCTGGAGCCGGTCCAGGGTGTCGTTGGTGGTGACGGCCAGCCGGTGGATGCCGTCCCTGGCGCGCGGCACCGGGACACGCTCGTGGAACGCGCCGCCGCGCACCGCGGCCATCTGCCGGCGGATCGACTCCACCGGGCGCAGCGCGAGGCCGGTGGCGAACCAGGCGACCAGGGCGACGAAGAGCGAGGCGCCGGGGGCGACGGCGTAGAGCAGCACCGTGGTGATGAGGGAGCTGTTCTCGTCGGCGCTGACCGGGTCGACCAGTGCGTAGAGGGTGAGCCGCTGCGCGGGCACCGGGGGCAGGGGCGGGAGTTCGTCCTGGACGAGCCGGGCGATTCGCTCGCTGCTCACCTCCTCGGTCAGCACGCGCAGGAAGCGGTAGGTGCGGGGCCGGGAAGAGCCCAGCCGGTCGTAGGGGGAGAGGCCGGCCGGGTAGCGGACGGCGACCGTCTCGATGTCGAGCGAGGGCGGTGGTCCGGTTTCGGGCTGGGCCAGTCGCATCGGCCACAGTCCCAGTGCCGGGTCCTGCGCGCGCCGGTCCGTCAGAAGACTGCTTCTCAGCCACTCGCCGTCCTGGGTGATCACGGCGAACGGCTCGCTGCCCAGGATCCGGCCCTTGGCGCCCTCCCGGAGTCTCGCGTTCAAGGTGTAGATAGCGTCCCTGGCCCTGACCTCCGCCTCGGCTTCGAGCCGCTCGCGGACGGCGTCGCCGACCAGCGGCGCGGCGACCGCGAACGCCAGCGCGGAGGCGAGCAGGGCGGCGGCGGCGGCCCGGGCGCGGATGCCGAAGGCGGGCCACCGGAACCGGCGGCGGCGGTCAGCCGGCATCGGCGGGAGCGGGGGTGAGCCGGTAGCCGATGCCCCGGACGGTGTCGATGCGGGCGTGCGCGCCGGCCCGGTCGAGCTTGCGGCGCAGCGCGGCGATGTACACCTCGACGATGTTGAGGTCGCCGCGGAACGCGGAGTCCCAGACGGCGTCCAGGATGTCGGTCTTGGGCACGGCCTGGTCGGGGCGGCGCAGCAGGCATTCGAGTACGCCGAACTCCTTGGCGGTGAGCCGCAGTTCGGTGTCGGCGACAGTGCAGCGGCGGGCCGCCGGGTCGATCCGCAGGTCGGCGACGGCGAGTGCGGCGGGGCGGCCGGCGGCGGCGCGGCGCAGCAGGGCGCGGAGCCGGGCGGTGAGCACCACGTAGGAGAACGGTTTGGCGAGGAAGTCGTCGGCGCCGCAGTCGAGGGCCTCGGCTTCGTCGTATTCGCCGTTCTTGGCGGTGAGCATCAGTATCGGCACGGAGTGTTCCTCGGCGCGCAGGCGGCGGCAGATCCGGAATCCGTTGAGTCCGGGCAGCATGACGTCGAGCACCACCAGATCGTACGCGCCGGAGCGGGCCCGTTCCAGGCCGGTGGGACCGTCGGCGGCGACGTCCACCGCGTAGCCCTCGGCGCGCAGGCCCTGGCTGAGCGATCGGGCCAGGCGTTCCTCGTCCTCGACCATGAGTAGGCGCATCGTTCGAGGATATGCCAATTGTCGTGCGGCAGAAGTCCATTGACCGATGTGCCGGTTTTCTCCTGCCTGAAGAAATCCTCAGGTTCTTTCAGAATCGGTTCAGCGGTAATTTCCTAGCGTCCGGTGGGTGCGAATACTTTTCCGTGTCCGTCCCGCCTGGCTGCCGGTGCTGCCGGTGGCGCTGTTCCACCTGTCGCTGTCACTGCCGAGGCACTGGCGGATGCAGAGCACCGGTTTCGATCTCGGCATCTTCGAGGAGGCGGTGCGCGGTTACGCGTTCCTCGGGCGGCCGGTGGTCACCCTGAAGGGCGCGGGCTTTGTGCAGTTGGGCGACCACTTCAGCCCGGCGCTGGCGGTGCTGGCGCCGTTCTACCGGCTCTGGCCGGGCCCGCAGACGCTGCTGGTGGCGCAGGCGCTGCTGTTCGCGCTGTCGGCGGTGCCGGTGACCGGGCTGGCCGTGCGGTGGCTGGGCCGGGCACGGGGCGTGGCGGCGGGCCTGGCGTACGGGCTGGCCTGGGGGCTGTGTTCGGCGTCGAAGTTCGACATGCACGAAATCGCCCTGGCGGTACCGCTGTTGGCGGGCGCGACGGTCGCCCTGGCGGATCGCCGGTGGCGGGCGGCGGTGTGCTGGGCGCTGCCGCTGCTGCTGGTCAAGGAGGACCAGGGGCTGCTGCTGGCCGGCGTCGGCGGCTACGTCCTGCTGGTCGGCCGGCGGTGGTGGCTGGGCGCGGCGACGATCGCGGCGGCGGTGCTCGGCACCGTGCTCGCCGTGCTGGTGCTGATTCCGGCGGCCAACCCGGTCGGCGACTACGCGTACGACGCGATGGCGGCGGCGAACGGCAGCGACCCGCTGAGCCGGCTGCTGCTGCCCGCCGCCAAGTGGTGGACGGTGGCCTGCCTGCTCGGCCCGACGCTGCTGCTGGCACTGCGGTCGCCGATCGTGCTGCTGGCGGTGCTGCCGCTGGCGGCCCGGTTCTGGTCGCCCAACCCGTCGTACTGGAGCACCGACTGGCACTACAACGCGGTGCTGGCGCCGGTCGTCTTCGTCGCCGCGCTGGACGGGCTGCGCCGCGTCCGGCTGCGCCCCCTGGTGCGGCTGGCGCCCGCCGCGATGGTCGTGGCGGCGGTGCTGGCCGCGCCCGTCCCCGATCTGTCGCGGCCGTCCGCCGAGGTACTGACCGCGCGGCAGGTGCTCGCCGCCGTCCCGGACGGGGCGCGGGTCGCGGCCGCCAACCGGCTTGCGCCGCAGCTGACTTCGCGGTGCACGGTGTCGCTGTTCCCGTATCTCAGCTATCCCGGTGACGCGGGCTCCACCCGCCTCTCCCCCGACGACCGCAGTCCGCTGTTCCGCCCCACCGCCGAGTGGGCCGCCACCTTCGACGCCCCCGACGGCTTCCCCACCCCGGTCGCCGAGGAGCTCGCCGCCCAGCGTGCCCTGCCGGCCGCCGGCTACCGGCCGGTGGCCCGGGGCGCGGGCATCACCGTGTGGCGCTGGCAGGCGAGTTGAGAGGGGCGCACTCCAGCGGGTCGCGAACCACGCCCGGGAGGTGCAGGACGGCCTGCAGGGCGATGTAGAGCTCGGCGGAGTCGAGGCGTCGTTCGAAGTCGCGGCCGGAGAGCTGTTCGATGCGGCGCAGCCGGTAACGGATGGTGTTGGGGTGGCAGTGCAGGAGTTTGGCGGCGCGGTCGGCGGAGCCGTCGACGGTGAACCAGGTGGACATGGTGGTGAGCAGCTGTTCGCGCTGGCCGTCGGGGAGGTCCATGACGGGGCCGAGCACCTGGTGGCCGATCCGGGAGGCGGTGGAGGGGGCGGAGGCGACCAGCATCGGCAGCGGGTTGGCGTCGAACAGGGTGACGGTCTCGTCGGTGCGGGCGGAGCTGGCGACGGCGACCTGGGCGAGGTGGAGGGCCTGCGGGGTCTGGTCGAGGCGGGTGTAGCAGGGGCTGACGCCGGCCCGGCGGACGGCCTGGCGGCGCAGCGCGTCGACGAGTTGGTGGATCGCGGCGGCGGCGCGCATCGAGACGATGCCGATGTGCGCGTCGGGGGTGAGCCGCCAGGCGGAGCCTATGTTGTGGGCGCGCAGGGCGGGTTCGATGTCGGGCAGGGCGTGCCGGGCGAGTCCGGGGGCGTGGGCGACGACGACGGCGAAGGTGCCGTCGTACGGGAGGGTGAGCATGTCGGCGGCCTCCAGCACGGAGCCGGGGTTGCCCATGCCGCCGCGCAGCACGACGTCCACGAGGGCCGAGCGTTCCTGGTCGCGGCGGACCATCAGCAGCGCGGTGGCGCGGTTGAAGGCGTTCATCATGGCGGTGGTGGATTCCTCGTTGAACCGCCAGACGTCGGTGGCCATCTGCACGAGTTCGGTGCTGGTGGCGAGGCCGTGGCGGAGCGACTCGGCGGCCATGGTCTCCCACAGGTGGGCGAAGCCGACCCGGAACGCGGACTGCACGGTGGCCAGCGGCAGGCCCTGTTCGGCGCGCCGCCGGCCGGTGCGGCGGGGGGCCTCCAGGCTGAGGCCGTCCTCGTGGGCGAGCCGGCGCAGGGTGAACTCGATGTTGCTGCGGACGGATTCGCGAAGGTCGCCGGCGGGCAGCGGCCCGGCGGTGCGGTACACGCTGATGCTGTCGCGGATCCGCCGGACCGTTTCCTCGGTCAGCCACGGGAGTCGTTCCAGCAGGTGGCCGGCCAGTCGCGCGGCGGAATCCACCGGCGCGTCGGTGAGTCGGGGTGACCATGCGGTGAGCCTAGGCGGCGCGCGGTGGCGCGTTCGCTCGGCGCGGGGGCGCGCCGTCGTCCGGGCACGCCCTCAGATGCCCGGACGGCCTCCCGCTGTCCGGACGTTCGACGAGTGAATGCGCGTACGGTACTTGACGCTCCGCCAGGTTGCCGGAGCACGGCCTTTGTCCCGGCCCACAGCCGGAGCCGGGCCGGGTCTGTCGGCCGCGACAGCGTTGGTGTCCGGGGCGCGTCGGATGCGCCGGGCGGCTCTACTCTCGGGGCAGTCCCGCCCGGAGCCGCCGGGACGGTCCGAGTGGAAAGACACCGCGATGGAGAGCCCCGCCGAGCTGTGCCTCGATCTGGTGCTGGATCTGCTGCTGTCGCCGCAGGAGGCGTTCCCCGTCCCGGCGCGGCTGCGGTACCGCGCCGACGACCCGTACGCGGTGCACATCGCGTTCCACGTCGACTCGGCGCAGCCGATCGGCTGGTACTTCGCCCGGGACCTGCTGCTCCACGGCCTGCTGCGGCCGACCGGCCTGGGCGACGTGCGGATCTGGCCGACCGTGGTGGACGGCCGCCGCACCGTCACCCTGATGCTCTGCTCGCCCGACGGGGACGCCTTCCTGCAGGCCCCGGCGGCCCGGCTGGCCCGCTGGGTGCGGCAGACCCTGCGCCTGGTGCCGCCGGGCGGCGCGGCCGAACGGGAGCGGGTGGAGCGGGCGTTGGAGCTCCTGTTCGCCGCGCCCGGCGTGCAGAGCGGCGTGCAGAGCGACATGCAGGCCGACGTGCGCACCGAGGGGCCGGGGAGCCCGGGGGCTCAGCAGTCCTTGTAGGCGGTGCAGACCGGCGTGGCGAGCGCCTTCAGCAGGGCGGCGTCGGCGGGCGCCGACCAGGCGGTCTTCGGGTGGGCGCCCTTGGCGGTCTTCGCGTGCAGGGTGAGCTCGACCAGCGCGCCGCCGGAGGTGGTCAGGTACTCGTGGACCTGCACGGTGCCGCCGTCCGGCTGCGGCAGCGTGACGGTCGCCGCCAGGTACTCGCTGTCGTCGGCGGTGATCTCGGCCTTGGCCCCGGGGACGGTGGCGGAGCAGTTCTTCACCTCGTCCTTGAGCGCGCCGAGCAGGCCGAACGCGGACTGCGCGGCGGCGCTGCTCTTCGAGGCGTCCCCGAAGCTCGCGATGCTCTGGTCGGCCTTCCAGTCGCCCTCCGCGCCGCCCAGCGAGGCGGTGTCGACGCCGGGCACGGTGTCCGCCCAGTCGTCGGCGCGCTTGCCGTGGCAGAGCTGCTCGATCAGGAACTGGCCCTTGGCGCCGAGGCTCTTCGCCGACGCGGCGGGGGCCGTCCAGTGCAGCGCCGCGTTCAGCGGCACCTGCTGCGGGGCGACCCAGGCCGCCGCCGGCACCGCCGAGGTCTTGCCGCCGCCGGCCGGCGCGCCGCTCGGGTCGGCCTTCGGGCTCCCGGACGCCGCGCCCGCGGCGGGCGCCCCGGTGGCGGCGGGCGGGGCGGCGGCGGTCTTCCCGGCGTCGCCGCCGTCCGAGCCGTCGGGTTCGCAGGCGGTCAGGACGGCGATGGCGGTCAGGCAGGCCGCCGCGGTGGCGGCGAGGCGGAGCGGACGCACGTGGTTCCCCGGTGTCGAGAAGGTCGGTGGCCGCGCAGGACTCGGTGAGGCCGTAGCCCTCCAGGGCGACCGCGGACCCGAGGTTCGTCGCGGTCGGTGCGGCCTGCCTCACCGGCGGTCCCGCCACGACGCC